>DATMMM010000333.1:0-8209 GCA_035569735.1 Allostellaceae bacterium
GCTGAAAAGGTCGCCGGTGCGGAGCCAGCCGTCAACCAGCCGCTGCCGGTTCACCTCCGGCAGCTTGTAATAGCCGGGGGTCACGCCGGGGTTCCGGACCCAGAGCTCGCCGTAGTCGCTCTCGCGGCCGGCGCTGTCGACGATCTTGACCTCGCCCTCGGGCCAAGGGACCCCGCAGCTGCCGAACGGCGCCTTGCGGCCATCGAGCGGCGGGCCGATCATCACGGGGCCGCCCTCGGTCAAGCCGTAGCTCTCGCCGACGGGCACGCCGAACGCCTTCTGGACGGCGGCCATCAGCTCCTCCTGCACCGGCGCCGAGCCGATCTTGAGACCCTTCAAGGCGGAGAAGTCGAGGCTCTCGATCAGGTCCTTTTGCTGCAGCAGCAGCGTGAAGACCGCGGGCACGCCGCCGGCATGGGTACAGCGGTAGTGCGACAACACCTGCAGGAAGCGCCGGGGCTCGAAATTGGGCAGGATCACCACGGAGCCGCCCATCGGCAGCATCGGCTTCACCGCGCCCGCCATGGCGTTCTTGTGGTAGAGCGGCACCGCCGCGAGGGCGCGGTCCTCGGAGGTCGTCGGCCAATACTTGTTGACGCAGCGGATCCACCAGAGCTGGCCGCCGTGCGTCAACGGCACGCCCTTGGGCCGGCCGGTCGAGCCGGAGGTGTAGGGCAGGAAAGACATGTGCTCCGGCGACAGCTCGGGCGGATCGAAGCGCGGTGGGCTCGCCTGCAGCACGGACTCGTAGCGCTCCCATCCGGGCGGTGCCGGATCGAGCGCGATCCTGGTCGGCAGTCCGATGGCATCGACCACGCCGATCAGGGCGGCGCACGCCCCGGGTTCCACCACGGCCGCCACACAGCTGGCGTTGCGGACGATGTAGTCCAGCGTGTCGGCGCCGAGCCTGGTGTTGAGCGGCACCGGCACGATGCCCGCGCGCATCGCGCCATACATGATCTCCACGAACTCGAAGCGGTTGCCGACCGCCATGGCGAAGCGGTCGCCGGCTTTGAGGCCTCGCGCCGTCAGCAGCGCCGCCACGCGGTCGTGGCGCTCGTCAAGCTCGCGATAGGAAACCTCGCGCGGCTCGGCGCCGGAGAGGTCGATGATCGCGGTCTTGTCCGGAAAGCGCGGCACCGCCGCGCTGAAGAAGTATCCGAGATTTTCCCGCCGCCGATCCGTCATGTCTCACCCATAGAGGCCGTCAGTCTTGCCAGATGCCGCCGATTTGTCCAAGCGCGAGTCTCAGGGGATCAGGACGACCTTGCCGAAGGCGCGGCGGTCGATCAGGTCGCGATAGCCCTCCTGAATCCGCGACAGCGGCAGCTCCGCGTGGATCGCGGGCGCCAAGCGCCCGTCCGCGATCATGTCGAGGAGCGCCGCGTGGTCCTCGCGCGTCCAGCCGTTGGACCCGATGATGTTGAACTCGAACGACCAGATGTAGCGGATGTCGGTCTTGGGATCGTATCCCGCCGTGGCGCCACAGGTCAGCAGCCGGCCGCGCAGGCGCAGGGTGCGGAAGCACTCGGTCCAGGACGCGCCGCCGCTGTAGTTCACGACCACGTCGACACCGCCGCCGCCCTCGTAGGTCCGCGGCTTGCCGTAGGTCTTGATGACCTCCTCGACGTAGCTCGCCCGCGAAGTGTCGATCACGTGGTCGGCGCCGAGCGCGCTCAGCTTCTCGGCCTTGTCGGGCGAGCTGGTGACGGCCACCACGTGGCAGCCCGCGAGCTTCGCCAGCTGGACGCAGCAGGTGCCGACGCCGCCGCTGGCGCCGAGGATCAGCACCTTCTCTCCGCCTTGCACCTGGCCGCGCGTGTACATCATGCGGATGGCGGCGCCGTAGGCGGTGGGCAGGCACGCCGCCTGCACATGCGTGACCTTGTCGGGGATCGGCAGCAGCCATTCCGGCGAGATCGCCATCAGCTCGCAGGCGCCGCCGCGCAGCGTCTCACCCATCATGCCCGTCGGCTTCCGGTTCGGGATCACCGCGACGCGGTCGCCCGGCTTCCAGCGCGCGCGGTCGACCTCGGAGCCGAGCTCGACGATCTCGCCGGCGACGTCCGCGCCGGGGATCATCGGCATCGGCGTCCTGAGGCCGGGTATGCCGCGGAGGATCATGGGATCGAAGCCGTTGAGGCTGACGGCCTTGACGCGGATGAGGCACTCGCCCGGCGCGGGCCGCGGATCCGGGACCTCCTCGACGCGGATATTCTCCAAGGGACCGTGCTCGTGGAAGACGACGGCTTTCATGGCTGCTCTCCGATGATCACTGTGGAGCCTCTCGGGCGGCTCCGCGCCCGGCGATCCGGCCGCCGATAAAGCATTCGGCGAGGTTGCCGCCGGACATGTAGAGATGTCCGAAGGCGCTGCCGAGCTCGCCCGCGGCGTAGAGGCGCGGGATCGGCGCGCCGAAGGCGTCGATCACGCGCTGCGCCTCGTCGTGGCGCGGGCCGCCTTGGGTGTTCGACACGATCGGCCAGATCTCAGCCGCGTAGAAGGGCGGCTCCGCGATCGGCATCATGCTGCTGGGCGGGCGGCCGAACTCCGTGTCGCCTTCCCGGGCGCAGGCCTGGTTCCAGCGCGCGAGGGTGTCGGCGAGGATGCCGGCGTCGACGTCCATCGACCGCGCCAGCTCCGCCAGAGTGGCGGCACGGCGGACGATGCCCAGCTCGATCTCCGCGGCGTTGTCGGCGCTCCAATCGAAGCTCACGGCGGGATCGTTGTAGGTCGGCCGTCCCAGCGGATAGCGCTTGCGCCCGGCTTCGTCCGTGATCAGCCAGCAGGGGATCCGGCCATAGCGCTGGCGGTCGGCGTCATAGGGTTCGAGCGGACGCGCGCCGGTGTCCTGCAGGTAGGGCGGATACTCGTTCATGAACCGCCGCCCCGCGCGATCGACCACGATCCAGGTCATCACGACGTCGCCGCGCGGGCCTTCTCCCGGCAGCCAATCGGGCAAGCGCTTGGTGCGGATGCCGTAGGGGTAGCCGGGATCGGGGTGCCGGAAACCGTAGGAGCCGTGGTAGTGCCACATGTGCCAGAGCTCGGCGCCGAGCTCCTGCGCCATGCGGATGCCGTCGCCGGTGTTGCCGCGGATCGCCGCGGAGAGTACGGGCTTGCCCTGCCAGAACTGTGCCTGCATCTCCGGGCTCGCCTCGAAGCCGCCGCAAGCCAGGGTTACGCCGCGCCGCGCGCGGATCGAGCGCAGGCGGCCGCCGGTCTCGATTTGCACGCCGCGGACGGTGCCGGCGCCATCCGCATAGAGCCGGCGCGCGGGCGTCTCGGTGCGCACCTCGATCCCGCGCCGGCGCAGGTTGTCCTGCAGCACATAGTACAGCAGCGCGCCCGCCTTCGATCCCCGCACATGCGGATAAAGCCGCGCGGGATCGATGCCGGGGACCTCGTCGACATAGACGAAGCCGAAGGTGCGATGGCCCGCGAAGGGATAGTTGCCCGCGGCCGTGCGGCGCGTGATCACCGCGCCGCTCTCGCGGCCGAGCGCGCGCACGAATTCCTCGGCCTCGGTCATGCCTTTCGCCAGCCTCCGCAAGACGGCGTCGTCCGCGGTTGCGCCGTTGGTCTCGCGGAGGTAGGCGAAGGCGGCGTCCGCATCCTCCGCGACCCGAACACCGCCCGCCGAGCAGACGGAGATGCCGCCGGGCTCACGCATTTTCTCGATCAGGGTCACACGCGCGCCGGCGTCGAGCGCGCTCAGCGCCGCGACCGCGCCGGCGTAGCCGCAGCCGACCACCACGACGTCCGTCTCCTCGTCCCAAGTCTCCGGCAAGGCAAGGCGCGGCATTGAGGGTCAGCCCTTGAGATCGGGATAGAGCGCCAGCAGCCCCTCGACCAGCTCGCGCGCCATCTCCGAGAGCAGCGCGCGGCCCTTTTCCGCGGAAGCCAACGTGGGGTCGCCGCGCACGCCGGTCCGGCTGTAGTCGGGGCCGCTCGCGGGATCGCCGCTGAAGCGGGTCGGCCGCCGGAACACGGTCTTGGGCTCCGCCAGCATCGTGCCGTAGTCCTCGGCGGCGCGGTCCATGTGCACGAGATCGGGCTCGATGGCGAGGATCGTTGAAGTCTCCCACTCGTCGCCGTGCCCGCCCAGTTTCTGGGCGCCGCCCGCGCGCACGGCGGCGCCGAGCTGGCGGATATCGGCGACGGCGATGCGCACGCCGGTCTGGGCCAGGAGATCGCGCACCACGATCTGCAGCGGCTCCTCGGTGGAGACACCCGTGTTGAGCACCGCAATGCGGCGGGCGCCATCGGCGATGAGCTTCGCCAGCAGCTCGCGCATCAGCGCCGAGAACGTCTCGGCCGAGAGATGTTGGCTGCCGGGATAGCGCGCGAAGGCGGGGTAATAGCCGTGCGATACGACGGGCGCCACCAGCACCGACAGCGCCGCCGCGACGCGGCCCGCGAGCTCGCGCGCTACCAGCCAATCCGTCTTCATCGGGAGATGGTGGCCGTGCTCCTTCGCGATCGCGCCCACGGGCGCCAGGACGAGGGCGCCCGCCTTGAGGCGGGCCTCCACCTCGGGCCAGGTCAGGTCCTCGATCCAGGCACCCCTCACAGCCAGCGCTCCAGGAAGCGGCGCACGTCGGCGCCCCAGATCTGCGCGCCGCGGCTCTCGAAGAGGTGGCCTTCCTCGGGCGTCAGCCCCCATTGCGGATAGATCCGGGACTCCACGACCTTGCCCGTGCCTTCCAGCGACTGCGCGAGCGCCAATGTCGGACCGATGCTGAAATCGTTCGCGGCCTGGATGAAGAAAATCGGATGGCTCAGCTCCTGTGCCGCCGCCAGCATGCGCGCGCGCAGCGCGGGCGTGTGCTCCCAGTTCATCGCCGCGCCCGCGAACTCGACCGCGCAGCGGAAGCGGTCGGATTTCGCGGCGGCGAGCAGGGTCGTGGTGCCACCGAAGGAGCTGCCCATCACCCCGATATGCTCGGATATCACCTCGGGGTGCGTGAGCAGCATGTGGAGCGACGCCACGACATCGTCGGACTCACGGTCGAGCCGCCGGACCAGCTGGGTGTCGTACTCGGCGGTGCCGAACTCGGCGGTCACCTCGGTGCGCCAGGCCTTGCCCGGCGAATTGCCGTAGCCGCGGCGGTGCGGCAGGAAGGACGCGATGCCCCAGCTCATGAGCAGCGCGGCGGTGCCGGGACGGCAGACGTCCTGGGTCCCCTGCGTGATGCCGCTGCCATGGTTGGTGATCACGCAGGGAAACGGCCCCGGGCCGGGCGGGCGATAGAGATAGCCCACGAGCTCGAGTTCGCCGCTCCGAAAGCGGATCTCGTCCGGCACGATCGCGAGGTCGATCAGGTCGTGCTCGCCGCTCCAGTGCGCCTCGCCCATGCCGGCGTCGCGCTCGATGAGGCGCTCGAAGCGGTCGATGGCCCCGCGCATCTCCTCGCGCACGGCAGAGAATTCGGCGCTGTTGGCGCGCGCCGCTAAGTCTGCGGCGTGCTCGGCCTCGCCGACGAAGGCGCATTCCCAGCTCACGTCCGGCCCGTCGCCGTCCGACTTCGTTCTGATCCGGCCGGCGGTGAGGCCGAGCGCGATGCGCAGCAGAGAGGCGCGCCGGCGCAACGCCAGCACCTGCTCGGAGAGGCCCGGCTTCGCGTAGTAGTGCGTGCGCTCGACGATCATGGTTCGCTCATCCTGGAAAATGGCAACGCACCCAGCGGCCGGGCTCGGCTTCGCGGAACTCGGGCACCACCGCCCGACACTCCGCCGCCGCGCGCGGGCACCTCGGATGGAAATGACAGCCCGTGGGCGGATCGATCGGGCTCGGGACCTCGCCCAGCGGCGCCGATTGCCGCGAGCGCCGCCGAGGATCGGGCTGAGGCACGGCGGCGAGCAGCGCCTGCGTATAGGGATGCAGCGGCCGCGCGAAGATCGCGGGCTCGTCGGCGAGCTCGATCAGCCGGCCCAGATACATCACCGCGACCCGATGGCTCACGTGCCGCACCACCGCGAGGTTGTGCGATATGAACAGCAGCGCGAGATCGAGCCGGCGCTGCAGCTCCGCCAGCAGGTTCAGGATCTGCGCCTGCACGGAAACGTCGAGCGCCGAGACCGCCTCGTCGCAGACGATGAGCCGCGGATTGAGCGCGAGCGCGCGGGCAATGCCGATGCGCTGGCGCTGCCCGCCGCTGAAGGCGTGAGGGTAGCGGCGGGCGGCGTCCGCCGGCAGGCCGACGGTCTCCAGAAGCTCCGCGGCCCGCCGCCGCCGCTCCGATCCGCCGACGCCGAAATTTCGCAGCGGCTCCGCCACGATCTCGCCCACGCGCATGCGCGGATTGAGCGAGGAGAACGGGTCTTGGAAGACGGCCTGGAAGCGCCGGCGCAGCGGCCGCAGCTCGGCTTCGCGAAGATGGCTGATGTCGCGGCCCTCGAAGCGAATGCTACCGGCGCTGGGCTCGAGCAGCCGGAGCGCCAGGCGGGCGAGCGTGGTCTTGCCGCAGCCGCTCTCGCCGACGAGGCCCACCGTCTCCCCGGCTGCAGCGAGAGCGTCACCTCGTCGACCGCCCGCAAGCGGGCGCGGCCGCGTGCCAGCATCGAGGCACCCGCGCCGAAGTCGCGGGTGACGCCGTCGATCTCCAGGAGCGCCGGGCTCATGATGCAAGCGCCTCGATCTGCAGGACATCGGCCTTTCGCCAGCAGCGCACGATACCACCGCCCGAGGCCGGTTCCCGCGTCGGCGATTTCTCGGCGCAGAGGTCGACACTGAGCGGGCAGCGCGGGTGAAACCGGCATCCGCCGGGGAATCGCAACGGCGAGGGCGGCGCGCCGGCGATCGCCTCGAGGGTCCGGCGCTTCGCCTCGACCGAGGGGATCGAGCGCAGCAGCAGCCGCGTATAGGGATGCGCGGGTGCCGCGAACAGGCGCTCCACCGGCGCCTCCTCGACGATCTCGCCCGCATACATCACCAGCACGCGATCGACGGTCTCCGCAATCACGCCGAGATCGTGGGTGATCAGCAAGATCGCAGCGCCCGTGCGGTCGCGCAGATCGCGCAGCAGCGCGAGGATCTGCGCCTGGATGGTGACGTCGAGCGCGGTCGTGGGCTCGTCGGCGATCAGGAGCTTGGGCTTGCAGGCGAGCGCCATCGCAATCATCACGCGCTGGCGCATGCCGCCCGAAAGCTGGTGCGGATAGGCCTCGGCGCGCCGGGCAGCATCGGCGATGCCGACCTGGTCGAGGAGGCCGACGGCTCGGCGCATCGCCTCCGCGCGAGCGAGGCCGAGATGCTCCATCAGCACCTCCGCCACCTGGAAGCCCGCCCTCAGCAGCGGATTGAGCGAGGTCATCGGCTCCTGGAAGATCATGGCGAGGTCGCGCCCGCGGACATCCGTCATCTCCTCCGCGGAGAGCGCGGCGAGGTCGCGGCCATCGAGCAGGATGCGCCCGCGCTCGATCGTGCCCTGCTCGCCCAGGAGGCGCGCCAGGGCGAGGGCGGTGACGGTCTTGCCCGAGCCGCTCTCGCCGACCACGCCGAGGATCTCGCCGGGCTCGATCGCGAAGGAGATGCCGTCGAGCACGCGGACCCGGCGGCCCGCGCGGCCGAAGGAGACCGCGAGGTCCTCCACCACAAGTAGGCTCACCGGTCCCTCGCGCGGGGATCGAGCAGGTCCCGCAGCCCGTCGCCGAGGAGGTTGAAGCCCAGGATCGTGATGCCCAGCACCGCGCTCGCGGAGATCGCGAGGTAGGGATCGGTGCGCATTACCGTGAGCCCGTCCCGGATCATGCCGCCCCAGCTCGGCGTCGGCTCCTGGACGCCGAGGCCGAGGAAGCTCAGGGTCGCCTCGGCGGTGATGATGAAGCCGACGCCGATCGAGGCCCGCACGATCAAGGGCGCCACGATGTTCGGCAGGAGATGCCGCCAGAGGATCGCGGCGGGCCGCGTGCCGCTGGCGACGGCGGCTTCGACAAAGGCCTCGTGCCGGAGGCCCAACACCAGCGAGCGCGCGAGGCGCGCGACGCCCGGCCACCACACGATCGCGAGCGCCAGCACGACCGTGAGAACTCCGGGCCCCAGCACGGCCGCGAGCAGGATCGCGAAGATCAGCTCGGGAAAGGCCAGGATGATGTCGACCGTGCGCATGGCGACGGTGTCGAACCAGCCGCCGAAATAGGCCGCCGCCATGCCGACGGCGGTGCCGAACGCCAGCGTGAGGGTCAGCACCCCAGCGGCGACGCCCAG
>DATMMM010000334.1:0-2348 GCA_035569735.1 Allostellaceae bacterium
TCAGGCGGAGCTTTGCCGTTCCCGGTCGATGCTGGAAGGTAGGTGTCCTGGCCAATCCTGTCTTCCATGGCGCCTCAATGCGACGCGCCTCAGCTCGTAGGGCAGGCCGGCCTCCTCAAGCAGCGGCTGCACCGCTATCGAGCGGGTCACGCCGCCGCCATAGAGGATGTAGGGTGCGCTCATGTCGGGTCCTTTCTGAGGTGCCCGGCGGTCTGGTTGTAGAGCAGGCTGTTGTTCTCGGCGGTCAACTCGCCGCGGTTCTGCCGGTCCTTGTGGAGGTCGATGGCGCGGCGGACGGCGGGACGCTCCTTGATCCGTCCGCGCCAGGCTGCGACGCACGGGAACGCATCAAGCGAGACGCCCAAGGGCTTGGCGATGAACGCCCAGGGAAAGGCCAGCATGTCGGCGATGGAGTACTCGCTGAGAATGTAGTCGCGGCCTTCGAGCCGGTTCTCCAGCACGGCCAGATTGCGCTCGTACTCGCCCATGTAGCGCTTCAGCGCGTACTCCTGGCCTTCGGGCGCGTAGTTGTGGAAATGGCTGAGCTGGCCGGCCATCGGGCCCTGGTTGCCGACCTGCCAGAACACCCACTCCATCAGCTCCTTGCGGCCGGGCGGGTCGGTCGGCGCGAAGCGTCCGGCCTTCCCGGCGAGATAGAGCAGGATCGCGCCCGACTCGAACACGCTGACCGGCGTCGCGCCATAGGCCGCCGGCGGGTCGTCGTCGACGATCGCCGGTATCTTCGCGTTCGGGTTGATCGACAGGAACTCCGGCGCGAACTGGTCACCCTGGCCGAGCCGCAACAGCCGCGTCTTGTAGGCGAGGCCGCACTCCTCCAGCATGATCGCGACTTTCCAGCCGTTTGGCGTCGGCGCGTAGAAGAACGTGATCATGGTGCCTCCTCGATCGCCGCGCCCCTCGCGAGCAGCGCCGCGATCTCCTCGGCGGAGTATCCGGCCTCGGCCAGGATCTCGCTCGAGTCGGCGCCGAGGCCCGGCGCGCCGCGCCGATGCTCCGCCGGCGTGGCGGAGAAGACCGCTGGCGTGCGCGCCTGGCGCAGCCATCCGGCGCGCGGATGCTCGGTCTCGACGATCAGCGCGTTTGCCGCCACCTGCGGATGGCGGATCATCTGGTGCCGCGTCAGCACCGGCGCGCAGGGCACGTCCTCGGCCTCGAGGCGCTCGATCCATTCCTCTGTCGTGCGGCCGCGCAGCACCTCCTGCGTCATCTCCAGCCGCGCGTCCTTGTGAGTGTCGAGCCCGGCGGAGTCGAGGAACCGCGGATCCTCGAGCCATTCCGGCCGGCCGACGGCGCGGGAGAGGCTCTCCCATTCCTTCCGCCGCATCACCGCGACGCTGATATGGCCGTCCGCGGTCTCGTAGATCAGGTCGATGAAGCTCTGCTGCGCCTCGCGCTCGGAATCGTCGCCGATGAAGGTGTAGCCGCTCATGTCCGAGCTCCAGAGGAAGGCGATGACCGCGTCGAGCATGGACAGGCGCACATGCTGGCCCTCGCCGGTGCGCGCGCGCGCCAGCAGCGCGGCGCAGACCGCCTGGGCGCAGGCGTAGCCGGTCAGCTTGTCGGGCAGGATGGTGCGCACCAGCCGCGGCCGCGCCGCGTGGGCTTGCACGGTGGTCAGCCCGCTCAGGCTCTGGATCAGCGGGTCGAACACCGGCTTGGCGGCGAACGGACCGTCGAAGCCGAAGCCAGCGATGGAGACGAAGACGAGCTTCGGGTTCAGCGCGCACAGCGTCTCGGCGTCGAGGCCGAGGCGCGCGATCGCGCCGGGACGGAAGTTCTGGATGAACACATCGGCCGAGGCGGCGAGCCGCTTCAGCGCCGCGACGCCGCCGGGCGTCTTCAGGTCGAGCACGATCGAGCGCTTGTTGCGGTTGTTGTTCAGGAACGAGGTGGAGAACCCGCCGCGCCGCCGCGCGACATGGCGGGTGTGGTCGCCCGCCGGCGCCTCGACCTTGATCACGTCAGCGCCCTGGTCGGCCAGGATCATGGTGGTCAGCGGTCCCGAGACCATCGTGGTGAGATCGACGACCCGGTATCCGTCGAGCGGTCCTGGCATGGTGGGAGCCTCCCTGTGCGCTCCGGGCAAAATAGCACGGGGCGCGCGTTGATTGTGAATCTCGCCTAACTGCATGGCCACGACGGACGCCTCACGCGCCGCGTCGACCACGCGGGCGTCGCCCTCCTGACGCACGAAAGAATCTTCCGGGCCTGCCTCGCGCAGCCCCGGCTCTGCCTGATCCTGCGGCTCCGTCTGCCTATTCGCGAGCCGCCACGGGCTCTGCCAGGGCCGTGGTATCCCTGCGACTTACCTACCCACTCAAGGCTCA
>DATMMM010000335.1:0-10359 GCA_035569735.1 Allostellaceae bacterium
CTGCCGCTGGAGGAGGTCGCGCGGCTGGAGCGCCTGGAGGGCAGCGGGATCAACGAGGCGAAGCAGGTGCTCGCGACCGAGGCGACCGCGCTCTGCCACGGGCGAGCCGCCGCCGAGGCCGCGCGGGAGACCGCGCGTCGCGTCTTCGCCGAGGGTGCCACCGGCAGCTCGCTCCCGACCGTGGTCGTGCCGCGCGACGAGCTCGAGCGCGGGCTCCCCGCCTTCGAGCTCTTCGTGCGCGCGGGGCTCGCGGCTTCCAACGGCGAGGCGCGCCGGCTCATCCGGCAAGGCGGCGCGCGCCTCAACGACGCGGCGATCGCGGAGGAGACCCGGACCATCTCCGCCGCCGATCTCAACGCCGACGGCATCATCAAGCTCTCCGCCGGCCGCAAGCGCCACGCGCTGGTGAAGCCGGCCTGACACGGAGGGTCTCTTTCTATCCGGCTTGGCCGGCGCCTCGGATGGGCGTCTCGGCGGGATCATTGGCCACGGCCGCGGGGTTGGACGTCCGGACCATGTCGATGAAGGCGCGGAGCGCCGCCGGGACCTGCCGGCGGCTGGAATAATAGAGAAACAGGCCCTGGAAGGCGGGCGACCAATCGGTCAGAACCCGCACGAGCTGCCCCGAGGTCAGATGAGACTCCGCGGCAGGCTCGATCACATAGGCGAGACCCAGCGCGTCGACGGCCGCGCGGACCGCGAGATCGCCGCTGTTGACCGTCACCCGGCCCCCGACTGAGATCGAGCGAGCCTCGCCCTCGCGCTCGAACAACCACTCGAACATGCCGCCGTCCGCGCGCCGGGTTTGAATGCAGCTGTGGTTGGCGAGGTCATCGGGCGTGCGCGGCGCGCCCCGTTCCGCAATGTAGGCAGGCGAACCGACGACCGCGATCTTGGTCGGACCCATCACCCGCACGACGATCATGTCCGCCGCCGCGCGATACCGCCCTCCGATCCCGGCATCGAAGCCCTTCGCCACGATGTCGACGGGTGCCTGGATCACCTGCAGCTCGATCTCGACCTCCGGGTAGGCCGACAAGAACCGATTCCAGATCGGCGCGATGACGGTCATCGCCGCCACATGGGTGGCGTGAATCCGCAGGCGCCCGGAGGGCCGGTGCTGCTCCCGCTTCAGATCCTCGAGGGCGGTGGCAACCTCGTCCATCGCCGGGCGGAGCCGCTCGAGCAGGCGAAGGCCGGCGTCGGTCGGGGACACGCTGCGCGTGGTGCGATGAAGCAACCGAATTCCGAGCCGCTCCTCGAGCTGCCGCACGGTGTGGCTGAGACTCGACGGCGTGACGCCCAGCTGTTGGGCCGCTGCTCGAAAGCTGAGGTGCGTGGCTACCGAGACGAAGGCGGTCAGATCGGCAAAGTCGTTACGCCGCATTACGCAATCTTTCTCAACACTGAATGCAACTAATACCGGATTTTCGCCCGGGCTTGCGATCAATAGGTTGCGAGCAGGTATGCAAGAATCTGCTCTGTCGCCGGCGGCGTCGAGCGGAAGGGCGATGAGATGTGATGCCGGGACAGATCGGTCCTGCGCTGAGCAAAGGCTCGGCGCAGGAGGGGGTGGGTGCGTCCCCATCGGCCCAAACTCAACTCGACCTCGGACTGTCGCTGGCGCGCTCCGGCAACTACGGGGAAGCCGCGGTTGCATTCCGGCGCGCGCTTGCCGCCGATCCGGGCTCGCTGGCGGCGTGCTTCAACCTCGCGGTCACTTTCGCCGCGCGAGGCCAGCTCGACGCCGCGATCGAGGCGTTCCGCGACGCGCTGAGGATCGCCCCCGATGTGGCGCAGCTGCATTTCAATCTCGGAGCGGTGCTGAAGCGCCGGGGCGATCTCGACCAGGCCATCCCCTCCTACGAACGAGCGGCCGCACTCGCGCCATCTCTTTCGGCATTCAACGATCTCGGATCGGCCTTGCGCGAGCGCGGGCGCACCGATGACGCGATCGCCGCGTTTCACCGGGCCTTGGAGATCGACGCGAGCGCCACGCTGGTGCACGTCAACCTCGGTACCGCTCTCGAGGACAAGGGCCAGCTGGCTCAAGCCACCCGATCCTACGAGCGCGCTCTCGAGCTCGATCCCGGATTAGCGCCGGCACGCCGCGCCCTCGCCTGCGTGCTGGTGGAGCGGGACCTCGTCGACCAGGGTTTCGCGGAGTTCCGGCGCTACGCCCGACTGGCGCAAGAACAGCCCGCGACCGCGGCGGTGCGGATGCGCCCGCCCGCCCGCAAGCGGAACCACGATCGCGAGCAGGCGGGCTATTTGCTGGCGGCGCGCTCGGGCGACACTCCGCGCTTTCATCTCGATGACGGCGCGAGATCGAGCCGCCCGGCTCTCAATCCCGGCAACGACGCCGCGGGGATCCAGTCCGCGTGGACCTCCGCCGCGCCGAAAATCCTGGTGATCGACGATCTCCTGACGCCAGAAGCCTTGAACGAGCTGCGGCGGTTCTGCTGGAGATCGACGGTCTGGAATTCGATCTATCCGGGCGGATATCTCGGCGCCTTCCCGGAAGATGGCTTCGCGCCGGCCGTGCTCGCCCAGGTATCGGAGGAGTTTCGCGCGAGGTTCCCGCTGATCTTTCGCCGGCTGCCGCTGAAGCTCTGGTGGGCGTTCAAATGCGAGGCGGGCGCGCCGGGCATCGGCATCCACGCCGATTTCGCGGCGGTGAACGTCAATTTCTGGATCACGCCGGATGCCGCCAATCTCGATGCCGACAGCGGCGGCCTGCGGATCTGGAACGTGCCGGCGCCGCTCGGATGGGATTACCGGAAGTACAACGCGGAGCCCGTTCAGATCCGTGAGTTCCTCTCGCGCGCCGACGCGAAGGCCGTGAGCGTGCCCTATCGCGCCAATCGAGCGGTGATCTTCGACTCCAATCTCTTCCACGAGACGGATCGCCCGCGCTTCAAGGACGGCTACCTGAACCGGCGGATCAACATCACGCTGCTCTACGGCTTGCGCGAGAGCGCGTCCGACGAACGAGGCGACCGGCAGCCGGCGCTATAGGCGACAGCGCCCGATCATTTCGCATCCTTGGGGGCCGGGGGATCGGGGGTTTGCGGGCCCGGCTCGGGGCCGGGCGGCGGCGCATCGAACAGGAAGAGCCTGCGCACGATCCCCGGCGCCACGATGCCCAGCGGATTGACCGATACCTTCGGCTCGTCCGTCGGACCGCGAATGCGGAAATTCACGGCGAAGATGCCCTGCCCCTCGCCGCCCGCGAGCACATCGCCGAGCAGGGGGATGCGGCCCAAGAGGCTGTTGACCGTATAGGCCGGCGCCACGGTGCCGCTCAAGTCGATGGTGTCGGCCTTGAGATCGAGGACTCCCTGGCTGATGTTGATGCCGATCGCGCCGCCGAGCGCCTTCGCCTCGGTGACCGAGAGCTTGCCGTCGGAGAATGTGTACTTCGCGGCGAGGCGGTCGAACGGAATCCCCTCGCCCGAGAGCATGCTGTTGACGGCGGTGAAGGACGCCACGGAGAGCACGCGCGCGATCAGCGGCGCGTGCACCACCTTATAGTTCTGGCCGTCGGCGATCCCGGAGTACACCCGCTGGTCGCCGTGGTCCTCCGCCTTGCCGATCACCACGAAGCTGCCGCCCACGATGTTGTCGCTGACGCCCAGCAGCTTGGAGGCGGCGCCCATGTCGTTGGTGTCGAGGCGGAGTGCCAGCGGCCCCGGCGCCCCGCCGAAGCGCACGCTGAGCCGGCCGCCTCCGGTGAGCACGGCGTCCGCCAGCACCGTCTGCCAGTGGCGGCCGTCGTCGACGAAGCGCAGCGCCAGGTTCGTCACCTCGCGCTCGTTGCCGAGCATCACACGCTCGAGCGTCGCCTCGATGTTGAGCGGCGGCGTCTTCTGCTCGCCGCCCTTGCCCGCGCCCTTCAGCAGCTTGCTGGCGTCGAGGCTCTTGCCCCTCAGGCTCGCGGCCCAGCCGCCCTGCGGTTGCCGCTGGATGGTGCCCGAGAGATCCGTCTTCCCCAGCAGGAGCCGGCTCGCCTCGATGCTCTGGATCTCCGAGCTTCCGGGCTGCATGCGGATCGCGAGCGCGGCATCGATGCCCTCGCCCTTGAGCGTGGCCTGCGGGATATCCGTGAGCCGGTCGCCGGCAAATGCCAGCCGGAGCTGCGCCGTGGCGGGGACGCCCGCCCGCTTGCTCCAGTCGAGCCGGTCGACCACGAGTGCCGTGTCCTTGAGGTCGAGGCCGAGGTCGGCCTGGCCGCTGCCTTTCTGAGTGGTGGCGACCAGGTCGACGCCGACGATACCCGTCATGTAATCCGCCAGGAAATCGACCCCGAAATGCTTGCGCTGGACGTCGTCGAGCCGCGCCTTCAGCGTGTAGCGCCGGGTGGCGTCGCCCGGCTTCAGGCTTTCCATCCAGCTCACCGCCGCCGGCACGCCGTCGATCTCCGCATTGCCTTGGACGCGGAAGGACGCGCGGTCGAGCTCGAGCTTGAGGTCGCCCGCTCCGAGATCATGGCCGTTCGCGAGTGCCGGGATCGCCACGTCCTGCAGGACCGCCTTGGCGCCGTAATCGAGGTTCGCGATCTTGAGAGAATTGATCAGCGGAAAGCCGAAGGTCAGCTGCGTGTCCGCGGTACCCGCGGCCTTCTCGGGATCGATGCCGACCGCGTGCGCGTAGCGCAGCGGCGGCGTGTCGATGACCTGCAGCGTGTCGCGCAGCGGCCCGCGCACACCCAGGGCGATGGCGATGGTCTCGTCGTTGGTGTCGAGCTTCGTCATCTGGATCGTGGCGCCGCCGACGCGCAGGCCCTTGAGCACGCCGGAGGTCGCCACCAGGTCGAAGCGCGCGCGGTCGAAGCTGCCGGTGCCCTCGATCTGCTGCACCGGCGGCAGCGGCGGGAAGTAATCCGCCGTCAGGTTGTGGAAGGCCAGGCTGCCCTGGAGATAATCGACCTGCACCGGCTTGGGCGCGCCGGGGTCGAAGTCGACGATGAGATGGATGTCCGCATTGCTCTCCACAAGACCGTCGTGCAGATGCGTGGTCACCCAGCTGCGGCTGTTCGGGCTGAGTATCTGCGGCCAATAGCGCGTGAGACTGTCGACCGCTACTTGGCGCAAGGAGATCCGGCCGCCGACGTCGAGATGCTGCAGCGAGGCCCCGCGCAGGAATCCCGGATCAATTCCGCCGACCTCGCCCGCGAAGGAGAGCACGGGGCCGTCGGTCTGCAGCGTGATCTCCTCGATGGTGACGCGAGCCGTGGTCGGGTTGTAGGCGAGCCGCGCCACGCCGCCCGTCACCGCCAAGGCGCCTTGCGCCAGGTGCGCATCCTCGATGCGCCCCGCGCCGATGGCAACGTCGGCGCGCGCGCCCTCGACGTGCAGGCTCTGCGCATCGAGGCTGAACCCGACCCGTCCGGTCACCGGCAGCTTGAGCGCCGCGAGCGGGGCAAGCGGCGCCGCCGCCGCGGCAAAGCGCGCCGGCACCAGATCGGCGATCCCGAGCGAGCCGCTCACGCGCCGCTCGGCATCGACGTACTGGAAGTCCGCGTGGATGCTGGCCTCCTCGCCGCCCGCGAGGATGGCGACCTCGGCGTCGCCAGAGAGACCTTGCTCGCTGCGGAACAGCGTCACGTCGGCGCGGCGCGCCTGCCAGCTCACATTGAGCGCGCGGTCCTCGAGCGTGAGCTGCGCGTCCCGGATCGCGAGCTCCTTGAGATATCCGAGCGGGCCCCGCTGGTTCGCTTGCAGGTCGAGATCCGCGAGCACGCCTTTCGCGAGATCCTCCGAGCCCGCGCCTTCGCCGAGGCCCAGGTGAATGGTGCCGTCGGGCTGCCGCGTCAGGTGCAACTGGGGTGCCGTCAGCACGATGCGGGTCGGCGCCAAGCTGCCGGAGAGGCCGGCACGAATGCTGAGATCGAGGGCGATGCGCGGCAGCACCACCTCCGCGCCGCCTTCGCTGTGCCGGAGATGCACGCCCTGCGCCACCAGGTTCACGGTGGCGCCGCCGGGCTCGTGGCTGAGCATGGTGTGCTCGACGGAGACGCTGATGCCGTGCTCGGGGTCGGAGAGCGCCTGCTGGACCCAGGGCGTCATGAAATCGAGCGAGATCGGACCGCTGGAGATGCGCCACACCAGCACCGCGGCCGCGAGTGCCAGACCCGCGAGGAGTGCCGCCGTCGTCCGCAGCAACAGCAGGCAGCCGTGCCGCGTCATGCGCCAATGCCAGCGCATCACGTGCCAGTGCCAGCCCGTGCGACCGCGCGCTTGACCCCCAGGAACGGGGCGCGCAGTCTCGCTGACCTCCTCCGCTTCGCGCTTGTATTCTGAATCCATGCGCTCGCCGCTACCGTCGCTCGATATTCAAGGCTTGCCCGAGCCCGCCGATCCCGGGCTGGCGGAACTCGGCCTGCTGCGCTGGCGTGAGCGCGCCGCCGAGGTGGCGGGCGGGCTCGCGGCGGAGATGATCGCATTTGCAGAAAATGCGAATGGTCTCCGATTGCTGGCCTCGCTGTTCGGCAACAGCCCTTTCCTTACGCTTTGCTGTCTCAGAGAGCCGGACTTCCTGCTGCGCCTCGCCAGTCTCGGCCCCGACGCCACTTTCGCTGAAGTCGCGGACGGGCTCAACCGCGATCTGCCGGCGGAGCCGGACCGGGCCGCGCTCATGCGCCGGCTGCGGACCGCGAAGCGACGGGCGGCGCTCCTGGTGGCGCTGGCGGACATCGCGGGCTGGTGGCCGCTCGAGCGCGTCACCTCGGCCTTGACCGAGCTTGCGGACTTGAGCCTGCGCGCGGCGCTGCGCCTCCTGCTGCGCGCCGCCCATCATAGCGGAGAGCTCGAGATCCCGCACGTGCAGGATCCCGAGCGCGAGAGCGGACTCATCCTGCTCGGCATGGGCAAGCTCGGCGCGCGCGAACTCAACTATTCCAGCGACATCGACCTGATCGTGCTGTTCGACACCGAGCGTGTCCGCTATCGCGGGCGGCAGAGCCCGCATCAATTCTTCGCGCGCATGGCGCGCGACCTCGTGCGCCTCATGGACGAGCGCACTGAGGACGGCTATGCCTTCCGCACCGACTTGCGGCTCCGTCCCGACCCCGCCTCGACGCCGCCGGCGCTCTCGGTGCTGGCGGCGCTCACCTATTACGAGAGCGCCGGGCAGAACTGGGAGCGCGCCGCGTTCATCAAGGCGCGCGCGGTTGCGGGCGACATCGCCGATGGCGAGCATTTCCTGGCGGAGCTCCGGCCGTTCCTCTGGCGCCGTCATCTGGACTTCGCGGCGATCCAGGATATTCACTCGATCAAGCGGCAGATCCAGGCGCACAAGGGCGGCGGCCGCATCGCCGTGCTCGGGCACAACATCAAGCTCGGCCGCGGCGGCATCCGCGAGATCGAGTTCTTCGCCCAGACCCAGCAGCTGATCTGGGGCGGGCGCCGCCCCGAGGTGCGCGTCTCCGGCACCTGCGCGGCACTCCAGGCGCTGGCGGAGATCGGCCGGATCGCGCCCGAGGTTGCGGAGGAGATGACCCGCGCCTATCGCTTCCTCCGCCGCGTCGAGCATCGCCTGCAGATGGCGGAGGACCAGCAGGTGCACAGCCTGCCCGGCGACGAGGCCGGCCTCGCGCGCTTCGCGATTTTCCTCGGCTACAAGTCGGCGGCCGAGTTCACCCGCGAGCTGCTGCATCACCTCGGCATGGTCGAGGCGCATTACGCGCATCTCTTCGAGGAGGCGCCCTCGCTCTCGGGTCCGGGCAATTTGGTGTTCACCGGCAGCGAGGACGACCCGGAGACGCTCGGCACGCTGCGCGGGCTGGGCTACGCCGAGCCGTCGGCGGCGGCCGCCATCGTGCGCGGCTGGCATCATGGCCGCTATCGCTCCATGCGGAGCCAGCGGGCGCGCGAGCTGATGACCGAGCTGGTGCCGGGCCTGCTCGCCGCCTTCGGGCGCACGCCCAACCCCGACACCGCCGTGCTGCGCTTCGACCAGTTCCTGGAGCGGCTGCCCGCCGGCGTGCAGCTGCTGTCGCTGTTCTACGCGAACCCGAAGCTCCTCGACATCGTGGCGGAGATCATGGGCGGCGTGCCGCGGCTCGCCGAGCAGCTGGCGCGCCGCCCGAGCCTGCTCGACGGCGTGCTCGGCTCCGAGTTCTTCGATCCGCTCCCCGCGCGTCCCACGCTCGCCGCCGAGCTCGGCCGGCTGCTCGACGGCGCGCGCGACACCGAGGATTTGCTCGATCTCGCGCGGCGCTGGGCGCACGACAAGCGCTTCCAGATCGGCGTGCAGATCCTGCGCGGCTTGCTCGACGGCGCCAGCGCCGGCGCCGCCTTCGCGGACATCGCCGAGAGCGTGATCGCGGAGCTGCTGCCGCGGATCGCCGCGGGACATGCGGCGGTGCACGGCACGGTGCCTGGCGGCGAGATGACCGTGCTGGGCCTGGGCAAGCTCGGCGGGCGCGAGATGACAGTGACCTCCGACCTCGACCTGATCCTGATCTACGACGCGCCCGAGACGGTGGAGGCCTCCACCGGCCCCAAGCCGCTCCCGGTCTCGACCTATTACATGCGGCTCTGGCAGCGCATGGTGAGCGCGCTCACGGCGCTGACACCCGAGGGCGCGCTCTACGAGGTCGACATGCGCTTGCGGCCCTCCGGCACCAAGGGGCCGCTCGCCACCAGCTTCGCCGCCTTCCGCCGCTATCACGCGGAGTCCGCCTGGACCTGGGAGCACATGGCCCTGACGCGGGCGCGGCCGCTGGCGGGCTCGCCGGCGCTGGCGGAGCGGGTGATGGCCGAGATCCGCCGCGTGCTGGTTCAGCCGCGCGATACCGACCGGCTGGTGGTCGACGTCGCGGACATGCGCCGCCGCATCGCCGACCAGCATCGGCGGCCGCCGATCTGGGAGGCGAAGCACCGACGCGGCGGGCTCATCGACATCGAGTTCATGGCGCAGTACCTGCAGCTGCGCTGGGCGCACCAATCGCCCGATGTCCTCCGGCAGAACACCGGCGCGGCTTTGGCGGCGCTGGGACGGGCGGGCGTGCTCGATGTCGGTGCCGCCGAGGTGCTCGACCGCGCCCTCGCCCTCTGGCGCAACCTCCAGGGCCTGCTGAAGCTGACTGTGGAGGAGCCCTTCGAGGAGGCGGCGGCGCCGCCGGCGGTGCGCGCCATCCTGGCCCGCGGCGCCGGAGCCATCGACTTCGAGCGGCTGAAATCGGATATGAGCGCCGCGGCGGCGGAGGTGCGCGCCCGCTATTCGGTGCTGGTGGCGCGCCCCGCCTCGCGCGCCCGCCGGCGGCTCGGCATCACCGAGCCCGCAGCCAGCGAGATTGCCGAGGAAGAGACGGCCTGAGGCTTGGGATCGTCAGTTCGAGCGAACGGAGACCGGTTGCACTTGGCCTCGCACCCGCGCCAGTCGCTCGAACCGCTCGGCGACCGAGAGCAGGTCCCGGCGGGTGGCGGCGTCCTGGACGGCCGCGGCGAGCGCCCGGCATTCCGCGGCCAAATCCGTCAAACGCTCGACCGGTGACGGCACCAGCGACTCCTCCCACTCTGGCAGAACGGGAGAAGCTAGGGCTTTCGCAGCTTTCATGTCAGTACTGCTATCTGTGAGCAATCGGGGACTTAGCCCCTCATAAGTACGAAATCGGTCTTGCCTCCGCGGTAGGAAGGTAAGCCGGGCTTCCCAGTTCGGTGGAGAACCTAACTGTGGCCTTCCGGGGAAAGCACTCGAGTCCAGTCCTCGGGCAGGGTGCTCCCGCGCGGATCTGGCGTGGTTTGCGCGCTTTGGGCATGATGCCGCGCCACGGTGGCGAGTGTCTGGGATCAGGGGAGGATATAGAGACCGCATGAGCCTCGAGATCGGCGACAAGGCGCCCGACTTCACGCTGCCCACCGACGGCGAGGGCAAAGTGTCGTTGAAGGAGCTCAAGGGCAAGACGGTGATCCTCTATTTTTATCCGAAGGACGACACCACCGGCTGCACCGCGGAGGCCTGCGGCTTTCGCGACGCGCTGCCGAATTTCGGCAAGACCGGCGCCACCGTGATCGGCCTCTCCAAGGACAGCCCGGCCTCGCACGACAAGTTCAAGAAGAAATACAAGCTGCCGTTCACGCTCGCCTCCGACGAGGACACCGCCGTCGCCCAGCGCTACGGCGTCTGGGTCGAGAAGAGCATGTACGGCCGCAAATACATGGGCATGGACCGCTCGACCTTTCTGATCGACGGCAAGGGCGTGATCCGCGGCCTCTGGCGCAAGGTGAAGGTGCCCGGACACGTGGACGAGGTCCTGCAAGCGGTGAAGGCGCTCTGAGTGCCAGTCGCTCCGGCAGTACGCGAAATAGGGGGCCGCGGCTCGCAGGGCTTGGCACGGATCTCTGTGTCGTGGCT
>DATMMM010000336.1:0-8600 GCA_035569735.1 Allostellaceae bacterium
GCCGTCACGGTCTGAGGACCAGAGATAAAATGGTGGGCGCTGCTGGGATTGAACCAGCGACCCCCGCCATGTCAAGGCGGTGCTCTCCCGCTGAGCTAAGCGCCCCACGCAAAGCGAGGGGCATGTAGCCCAATTTCCCCGGGGCTGGCAAGCCCGCGATGCCTGCCGCTCACGCCGCGAGAATGCGTGTCACTTCCTCGACGAGTTGGCGCAGGTGGAAGGGCTTCGCCAGGACCGCGGCTGGCTGATTGCCGATCTCCCGGTTGCGCAGCGCCACGGCGGCAAACCCCGTGATGAACATGACGCGGAGCTCCGGCCAGCGAATGGTGGCGCGGCGGGCCAGCTCGATGCCGTCGAGGCCCGGCATGACGACGTCGGCGACCAGGAGATCGATCGGGGCCTTCAAGATCAGCGCGAAAGCCGCGTCGCCGTCGGGCGCGGAGAGCACCGTATGGCCAGCGCGCGCCAAGCCGCGGGTGAGGAACCGGCGGAGGTTGTCGTCATCCTCGGCCAGCAGGATCCGTGCCATCGTATGTCGTCCCGAGCCCCGTAGACCGTCTTAGGACATACACGCAAAGCGACAAGGGAAGGTTAAGCTGGCGACCTGCCCACTCATTGGGCGAACTGGGTTGATGACATGGCCTACTCCCTGCCCGTAATCTCATGGGCATGGACGGTGTTACGGAGTTGGCCGCCTCGGTCGATCCGCCGCTCGAGGTGGCGGCGCCCGCGCAGCAGCGGGTGGCTTTGGTCTGCGCCTCGCCGCACAGCGGCAGCGATTATCCCGCGGAATTCCTGGCCGCATCGCGCCTGGATCCGCTGACGCTCCGGCGTTCCGAGGACAGCTTCGTCGACGAGATCTTCGGTGGCGCGGTCGAGCTGGGAGCACCGCTTTTGAAGGCGCGCTTCCCACGCGCCTATCTGGACCCCAACCGCGAGCCCTTCGAGCTCGATCCCACCATGTTCGCGGAGCCGCTGCCGGCTTACGTCAACAGCCGATCGCCGCGGGTTCAAGTCGGGCTCGGCACCATCGCCCGCGTCGTGGCGACGGGCGAGGAGATCTATGCTCAGAAATTGCGCTTTGCAGATGCCGTCTCGCGCGTCGAGCGGCTCTACCGGCCTTATCACCAGGCGCTGCGTCAGCTGCTGGCGGCGACGAGCGAGCACTTCTCGGGCTACGTGTTGGTCGATTGCCACTCCATGCCGTCCGCCGGCGGTCCGGGCGAGCGCGACTTCAAGCGCAGCGGCGTCGACATCGTGCTGGGCGACTGCCACGGTACGTCCTGCCATCCCGTGATCATGGAGACGGCCCAGCGGCTGCTGGCCGCAAAGGGATATCGCGTTGTGCGCAACGCGCCCTACGCCGGCGGTTTCACGACCAGCCACTATGGCGCGCCGCAAGGCGGCCGCCACGCGATCCAGATCGAGATCAACCGCGCGCTCTACATGGATGAGCGCAGTATCGACCGCAAGCCGTTCCTGCGCCAGCTCGCCGAGGACATGCGCGACCTGATGGCGGCGCTCGCGGTGCTGCGACCGCGCCAGCTCAAGGCGGCATGAGCGCCCGCACGGCCTCGAAGGCGGATATTCCTATCGTTCACGATTCCGAGGCCGCCGATTTGCCGGCGATCGCCGCGATCTATGCCCACCACGTCACCCATGGCTTCGGCTCCTTCGAGGAAGTGCCGCCCGATCTCGAGGAACTGGCTCGGCGCCGGGGCGAGATCCTCGCAAAAGAACTGCCTTATCTCGTCGCAAGCGATCGAGCCGGCAGCGTTCTCGGCTATGCCTATGCCTCGCCCTATCGAACGCGCTCGGCTTACCGTTTCACAGTGGAGGACTCGATCTACGTGGCGCCCCAGGCGGCTCGGCGCGGCATCGGACGCCTCCTCCTGGAGGCGCTGATCCAGCGCTGTACGAAATCGGGCTATCGCCAAATGATCGCGGTGATCGGCGACAGCGGCAACGACGGCTCTATCGGCTTGCATCAGTCGCTCGGCTTCGCGCGCACGGCGCTCTTGCCGACCATCGGCTTCAAGCGCGGACGCTGGGTGGATTGCGTGATGATGCAGCGCCCGCTCGGCCCCGGCGCCGGCACGCTGCCGGCGGAAATCCGAAAGCCTTGAAACCGCAGCCGCCGGCCCAACCTCTGGGTTGAGCCGGACGGTTCTTTTGCGAGGTCGCATCATGGCTGAGACGGCATATGCGGGCGCCCAAGCCCCAGCACGGCATCGGGCGCCCTCGCCCCGCGCGGATTTCACCATCAGCCAGGACTGGAGCGCCTACAGCCCCGAGGAGCACGATATCTGGCGGACGCTCTTCCATCGCCAGGAGTCGGCGCTGAAGGGCCGCGCGTGCGAGGAGTTCCTGGCCGGCGTTCGGGCGCTTGGGGTGGTCGCCGACGCGATCCCGGACTTCCGCCGGCTCAATGACACGCTTAGCGCTGCCACGCGATGGTCGATCGTGGCGGTGCCGGGCCTGGTGCCGGACGCGGTGTTCTTCGAGCACCTCGCCAACCGGCGGTTTCCGTCGACGTGCTTCATCCGCCGGCGCGATCAGCTCGATTACCTGCAAGAGCCCGACATCTTCCACGACATCTTCGGCCACGTGCCGATGCTGATGAACCCCGTCTTTGCGGATTACATGCAAGCTTACGGCCAAGGCGGGCTCAAGGCGCTTGGCCTCGGCGCGCTGCACCATCTGGCGCGGCTCTACTGGTACACCGTCGAGTTCGGGCTGATCGAGACCCCAGCGGGCCTGCGGATCTACGGCTCCGGCATCGTCTCCTCGAAGGGCGAGTCGGTCTATTGCCTGGAAGACGCGCACCCCAATCGCCTTCGCTTCGACCTGATGCGCGTGATGCGAACGCAGTACCGGATCGATGATTTCCAGGTGACCTATTTCGCGATCCGGAGCTTCGAGGAACTGTTCGAGGCCACGCGGCCCGACTTCACGCCCTACTATGCGGAGCTTGCGGGCAGGCTGGACTTGGAGCCGGCCACGGTCCTCGCGAGCGACGCCGTGTTGCACCGCGGCACTGGTGGCTGAGCACAAAAAAATTGGGCCGCGGTTGCCCACGGCCCAAGTTTAGGGAGGAAACGCCTAAGAAGACGTACGGCAGGACATGTCCATGCCGCGTTGCACAATATGATCCCGACACCCGGCCAGATCAAGCCCAAAGCTGCGTTTTAGCAATCGACTAAAACCTGTGACATTTCCGGCACAGAGCCCGCTCAAGGCCATTGATATTGCAATGAAACCCGCTTTGACCGGACCCCTCATCAATCAAAGATGGTGTGCTATCGGGCGCTGGCAGAGTGCTGCGGTTGCAGTGCAACAGATTGCCGCAGGTGCCGATCCCTAACCCCAGAGCGCGGGCTTGGGCGGGTAGACCGTGCTGCCCTCGTAACGCAGGCCGGGCTGGCGGTCGTTTGCGAGCAGGAGCGGCGCGTCGAGATCGACGAACTCCGCGTCCTGTGCGAGGAAGCAGGCGGGCGCCATCGCGAGCGAGGTGCCGATCATGCATCCCACCATCAGCCGAAAGCCCTTGGCGCGCGCCGCCCGGACGAGCGCCAGAGCCTCTGTCAGGCCGCCGGTCTTGTCGAGCTTGATGTTGACGACATCGTACTTGCCTATCAGCGCATCGATATCCTCGCTGGTGTGGCAGGATTCATCGGCGCAGACCGGAACCGGGTGAGGCATCTCGGCCAAGGCGTCGTCGCGGCCGGCGGGCATCGGCTGCTCGATGAGCGCCACGCCGAGCTCGGCGAGCGCCGGTGCGTAGCGCAGGAATTGCTCGGCGTTCCAGCCCTCGTTGGCGTCCACGATGAGGCGTGAGCCGGGCGCTGCCGCGCGCACCGCGCGGACCCGCTCGAGGTCGCCCTCCCCCGTGAGCTTGAGCTTGAGGAGCGGACGCGCGGCGTGCTCGGCCGCCGCCCGCCCCATCGCCTCGGGCTCTCCGAGGCTCAGGGTATAGGCCGTCACCACCGGCCGCGGTGGCTCTATGCCGGCGAGCCGAGACACCGATTTGCCGGAAGTCTTCGCTTCAAGGTCCCAGAAGGCCGCATCGACCGCATTGCGGGCGGCGCCCGGCGGCAACGCCGCCTGCAATCCCGCGCGGTCCAGCCCCTCGGCAACCGCCGGCGCCAGCGCCCCGATCGCAGCCAGCACACCCTCGACGGTCTCGCCATAGCGGGCGTAGGGCACGCTTTCGCCGCGGCCCCGATGCGCGCCGGCCGCCAGCTCGGCCACGACCACCTCGGCGGTCGTCCGGCTGCCGCGCGAGATGACGAACGGCTGGGCGAGCGGCCAGGACTCGCGGCGAACCGTCAGGCGCGGCATCGCGACCCGCTCTCGCTCAGAGCCGGTCGACAATGGCTGCGACGCCGGTGCGCACGGGGTCGACGCAAGGCAGGCCGAAGGAATCCGCGGTCTGCTTGAGAATGCTGTCCGCCGCAGACGCATCGAGCGCCGAGGTGTTGATCGCGATGCCGGCACAGGTGACCTGCGGGCTGGTGAGGCGCGCCGCGCGCAAGTTCGCCTCGATGCAATCGTGCAGGCTCGGCAGCGGGAAATTCGGCAGGCCGCGCATATGGGTGCGGGTCGGCTCGTGGCACATCACGATCGCCGTGGGTTGCGCGCCATGCAGGAGGCCGAGGCTGACGCCGGCATAGGACGCGTGGAACAGCGAGCCCTGGCCCTCGATCAGATCCCAATGATCGTCGTCATTGGCGGGCGACAGCCACTCCGTGGCGCCCGAGATGAAGTCCGCGACCACCGCATCGACGGAGACACCGTCGCCGGCGATCAAGATCCCGGTCTGGCCGGTCGCGCGGAAATCCGCCTTGGCGCCGCGCTTGCGGAGCTCACGCTCGAGTGCCAGCGAGGTGAACATCTTGCCGATCGAGCAGTCGGTGCCGACCGTCAGCAGCCGCTTGCCCGAGCGCGGCTTGCCGCTGGCGACGTGGAACTCCCGCGTGGGGTGGCGAACGTCGGCGATGCTGCGACCCAGCCGCTCGGCCGTGGCCCTGAGGGCAGGCACATCCGCAAGGCGCTGGTGCAT
Source organism: Allostellaceae bacterium (assembly GCA_035569735.1). Lineage (GTDB taxonomy): Bacteria > Pseudomonadota > Alphaproteobacteria > ATCC43930 > CGMCC-115725 > DASZHJ01. The sequence goes on from DATMMM010000336.1 coordinate 5,063, forward strand.
GCCGGCGGCGAGGTCGAGGCCGCGCTCGAGCGCGCGGGTCAGCACGGGTATCCAGCTCTCGGCGACGAGGCCGCCCCGATTGGCGACGCCCACGACCAGCGTCTTGGCGCCAGCCGCCACCGCCGCCTCTATGCTCATATCAGGCAGCTTCAGGTCCGCCTTGCAGCCGGGCAGCCGGAGCTGGCCGAGAGACCACTCCGGGCGCCAGAAGGCGACGCCGGCCGCCGTCTTTGCGGCAAGCTGATCGTGGGCGTCGCCCAGGAACAGAAGATAGGGTGGCTTCAGCATCGCGGTCCTCGAAGAAAGTTCGCGCCTCGGCTGCCGATACTAGCGACCGCGGGAAAGCAAACAAGACCGCCGCAATCGGGCATGACGCGCCGATCAGCGCCACCAGTCCTGGCGCTGCTCCCCCTGACCGACATGCCAGGCTCTAGACCTCGCCGAAGAGAAAAGCCAAGAGCACGAAGCGGCGGCCCGAGCGGACCTCCAGCGCCTCGTGCAGGATCGAGGAGGAGAACACGATGGCGGCGCCCGTGGCGGGCCGATACTGCTGGTCGCTATACTCCGTAAAGCGCAGCGCGCCGCCTTCGAACTCTTCGCTGTTGAGATTGATCGACATGGCGAAGCGCCGATGCGCGGAGATCACCTCGGAATCATCCCGGTGGCCATGTGTCTCGCCGCCACGCGAGCCGGTGTAACAGCCGATGCGCAAGCGCTCACGGCGCGTAACCGGATACTGAAACGCCTTGCGGATCTCGGGGAACAGCCGCGACGACAGTCGTCCGTCGATGAAGCCGGCCGTATCCCCCTCGACGATCCAATGGTCGATACGATCGCCGCGGCCGTATTCGGGGATGCGCATTTTATAATCCGTGATCATCTGGTCTTCGCCATGGCCCGGCTCGATGAAAACCTTGCCGCGGGTCTCGTAGACCTGGATCAGCCGCCGGCAATCCTCGGGGCTCAACACGTCCGGCAGCACAAGAACAGGCGGATGCGGACTGCCAAGCGCGGCCTTGCGCTCGGCAACCAGCGCACGGACCGCCGAGAGCGCCAGCTCCGCCTGCCCCGCCGCCTCACTCTTGAGGATGGCGCAAACGTGATTGTTCTGCCGGAGCACGACTATGGTCGGCTGATCGCGGGTGCCCGCGCCATAGGCGGCGAACACTTTGCCGTCGCGGTCGAGCAGCACCGGGACTGGCGATTTCGCTTCTCCGGCCGCGCGCGCATTCGCCAATGTCACCGCGAAAGCGCGCGCCCCTTCCATCTCGAGCGCCGGCAGCACCGCGGAGAGCGACGCCATCGCCGCCTTGACGGCGTCCGCATCGAAGCGCGGCCAGAACGCGACCACCAGGGGGCTGCCGGCGATATCGTCGCCTTTGAGATTGATCGTCTTGCCTTCCGGTGTGGAAAGGACGCAAGGCGGCGCAATATCGCCCATGCCGAGCGGAGCCCGGAACGCCGGTCGATCGCGCAAGATGGTCGGAGCCGCCATTAGGTCCCCCCGATCCTTGCTAGCAGATCGCTTCCGCGCGGGCAATCGATCGAGTCCGCAGCGCGGCCAACTCTTGCAAAGCCGCGGCGGCTATGATTGAAGCTCAATCATAGGGATTCCGGGGGATTCAGTGGACCGGCTCGACGAGCTCGAGGCTCAATCGATCTTCATTCTGCGGGAGGCGGTGAACCGCTTGCAGCCGCTCGGGATGCTCTGGTCGATCGGCAAGGATTCGAACACGCTGCTCTGGCTCGCGCGCAAGGCGTTCTTCGGGCGCGTACCCTTTCCGGTGATCCTGCTCGACACCGGCAACGAGTTCCCGGAGGTCTATCAATTCCGCGACCGGATCATCCGGGAGTGGGGTCTCACCTACCTCGATGCGCCCTGCCCCGGCGCGGAGGAGACCGATCCGTCGCTCCCGCCGAAGGCGCGCGCCGCGGCGCGCAAGACGCTTGGGCTCAATCAGATCATCGCGGAGCGCGGTTTTCAGGGCGTGATCCTCGGTATCCGCCGCGACGAGCAGGCGATCCGCGGCAAGGAGCGCGTCTTCAGCCCGCGCGATGCCGCGGGCGCCTGGAACTTTCGGCACCAGCCGCCGGAGCTCTGGGATCGGTTCAACGCGGAGCCGCCGCCAGGCGGGCATATGCGCGTCCACCCGCTCCTTGCGTGGACCGAAATCGACGTCTGGCGCTACATCGAGCGCGAGAAGGACATTCCCGTGGTGCCGCTCTATTTCGCCCGCGACGGTAAGCGCTTCCGCTCGCTCGGCGAGCGTGACATCACCTTCCCCGTGCCGTCGACCGCCGCCACCATCGCCGAGATCATCCTCGAGCTCGAAGCGAGCCGCGAGCCCGAGCGCGCGGGCCGCGCCATGGACCATGAGAGCGAGGACACCTTCGAGCGCCTGCGCGCGCAAGGATATATGTGAGCAGGCCGCAGGCATGACAGCGGCGCCGCTGCAATTGGTCGTGGTCGGCCATGTCGACCACGGCAAGTCCACACTGATCGGCCGGCTCCTCCACGAGCTCGGTGCCTTGCCCACGGGAAAGGTCGATGAGCTGCGCCAGTTGAGCGAGCGCCGCGGCGTCGCCATCGAGTGGTCATTCGCGCTCGATGCCTTCCAGGCCGAGCGCGACCAGGCCGTCACCATCGATACCACGCGCGTGTGGCTGCGCCTCCCCGAGCGCGACATCGTAGTGATCGACGCGCCCGGCCACCGCGAGTTCCTGGCCAATATGGTGAGTGGTGCCGCCGGCGCCGAGGCGGCGCTCCTGGTCATCGATGCCAGCGAGGGAATGCAGGAGCAGACGCGGCGGCATGCCTATCTGCTCCGGCTCCTTGGCCTCGAGCAGATCGCGGTCGTCGTCAACAAGCTTGACCTCGTGGACTTCTCCGAGGCGCGCTTCCGGGAGATCGACGGCGCCGCTCGGCATTTCCTCGCCGAGCTCGGGTTGACGCCCCGACTGGTGCTGCCGATCTCGGCACGCCACGGAGACAACCTGGCAGCGCCCAGCGGCAAGATGCCCTGGTACCGCGGCCCCACGCTGATCGAGGCGCTGCAGGCCTTCGAGCCGCGGGCGTCCCGCGAAACACAGCCGCTCCGGCTACCGATCCAGGACGTCTACCGGCAAGGCGACAAGCGCATCCTGGTGGGGCGCATCGAGTCCGGACGCCTGGCAGTCGGCGATACTCTCTTGTTCTCACCCTCGAACAAAGTTGCCGAGATCAAGACCCTGGAGGCCTGGAACGCGCCGCAACCGGCCCATGCGTTGGCGGGCCAATCCGTGGGCATCACGCTCGACCGGCCGCTCTTCGTCGAGCGCGGCGAGATCGCGAGCCATCGAGAGGATGCGCCGCGGCTCACCAACGTGCTTCACGCGACCCTGTTTTGGCTCGGCGCCACGCCGCTCAGCCCCGGCCTGCAGCTCCGGCTCGAGCTCGCGACAACCGAGGCGCCGGTCACGGCGGAAAGAGTGGAGCGCGTCATCGATACCGACACTCTCGCCCGCGCGCCCACCGAGATCGTGCAGCGAGACCAGGTGG
>DATMMM010000337.1:0-11406 GCA_035569735.1 Allostellaceae bacterium
GACTAGGATTTCATAGGATTTGAACGAGGAACCGAGATGGCAAACAACATCGTTTTCGACCGGATCAAGCAGGACGTGACCAGCAATCCCGTCGTGCTCTACATGAAGGGCACGCCGGTCTTTCCGCAATGCGGCTTCTCCGCGGCGGTGGTGCAGATCCTCACGCACCTCGGCGTCAAGTTCAAAGGCATCGACGTGCTCGCCGACCCCGCGCTCCGCCAGGGCATCAAGGACTTCTCGAGCTGGCCCACCGTCCCGCAGCTCTACGTCAAGGGCGAGTTCGTCGGCGGCTGCGACATCGTGCGCGAGATGTTCGAGAGCGGCGAGCTCAAGGACCTCCTGCAGACCAAGGGCGTCACCACGCGCGCGGCCTGAGCTTCATCTTTTATTTATTGCGAGCGCTCGGCTCGCCCCCACCCCCCCACCCTAACCCTCCCCCTCAAGGGGGAAGGGGCAACCGGCACGCCATCTCACTTATCCCCTCCCCCCTTGAGGGGGAGGGTTAGGGTGGGGGGTCGCTCGCCCGAAGAAACTCCTCACTTCAGCAGCCGCTCGATCTCGGCCTGCAGCTGGCCCTGGCGGTAGGGTTTGGCGAGGCAGGGCAAGGTCAGGGTCTGGCCCTTGGGCAGATCGCCGTAGCCGGTGGCGAGCAGCACCGGCAACTGCGGGCGCTTGCTGCGCACGATCTTCGCGAGCTCGAGCCCGGTCATGCCGGGCATGGCCTGGTCCGTCACCATGAGGTCGACGTCTTGGCCCGCCTCCAGGATCTCGAGCGCGCGCTGGGCCGAATTCGCCTCGATCACCCGGTGTCCGAGATCCTCCAGCATGCCGACCGTGCTCATGGCGACCAGAGGATCATCGTCGACCACCAGGATGGTGGCGAGGTGTCCGGCGATCGCTTCCGGCGCCACCGCCGCTCTGGCGGCGACGGCGGGCTCCGTCGCGGCCGGGAACCACAGCGTCGCCACGGTGCCCTTCCCCACCTCGCTCGCGAGCTCGAGCGAGCCGCCGAGCTGGACCGCGAGCCCATGGACCATCGACAGGCCGAGGCCGGTGCCCTTGCCGATGGGCTTGGTCGAGAAGAACGGCTCGATCGCCTTCTTGAGCGTGGCGGCGTCCATGCCGCTGCCGGTGTCGGCGACCTCTATCCGCACGTAGGTTCCCGGCGGCAGCTTCTGGGCCGGCCCGCCCTGCCGCTGATCCACGGTGATGTCGATGGCGCCGCCCTCCGGCATCGCATCGGCCGCGTTGATCGCCAGGTTGAGGATCGCGAGCTCGACCTGGTTGGCGTCGACCTGCGCCGGCGGCAGGTTCGGCGCGATGTGGACGCCGAGTGCGATGAGCGGGCCCAGCGAGCGGTCGAGCAGGTCCTGCATGCCGTCGAGCAGCGCCGCGATGTCGGTGGCGCTCGACTTCAAATCCTGCTGCCGCGCGAAGGCCAGCATCCTGCGGCTCAGCGACGCGCCGCGCTCGGCGCCCCTGAGCGCGCCATCGACCAGGCGGCGCGTGGCGGCATCCTCGGGCAGCCGTTTCCGCAGCAGCTCCAGATTGCCGATCACCGCCGCCAGCAGATTGTTGAAGTCATGCGCGATGCCGCCGGCGAGATGGCCCATGCTCTCCATCTTCTGGGATTGCAGCAGCTGCTCCTGCGCCTTTTCCCGCGCGGCGACCTCGACCATCAGCTCGGCCGTGCGCTCCTGGACGCGCTGCTCGAGCGTCTGGGTCAGCTCCGAGAGACGCCGCTCGCCCTCGATCAGCTCCTCCAGCCGCGAGCGCGCCTCATATTGCCGGCGCCGGCTGCGCACCGCCGAGCGCACCATGCTGGCCAAGGTGGTCGGATGGAACGGCCGCTCCAGGAAGGTCGCGTTACCCAGCACCTCGGCGAGCCGCGCCGCGGCGGGACTGCGCTCGGGCCCGCCGCCGTGATGCGTCAGCAGAATGATCGGCAGGTCGGACCATGCCGGCTGATCCTCCAAAAAATTCGCCAGTGGCTGCAGGTCCGCGCTGTGGATGGCCTCGTCGGCGATGATGGCGAGGCCCGCGCCTCTGTCGAGCTCCTCGACGAGAGCCGGCAGGCCCGCGCATGCCTCGGCCGCAAAGCCGGCTTCCTTCAGGATCAACGCCGCGAGCGGCCCATCGCGGCCATGGGGCGCCAGAATGATCGCTCTTTCAGAATTTGGGCCTGGGCGATTCACCTGCGCTTGCCCTCGACCGCGGCCCCTTTTTCGCCCAGATAGGTCGGCGTGCCCCGCAGCACACCCTCGAACGCCGAGAGGGGCTCGCCGAGCGAGAGGCCATTGCTGCTGATGCGGTATTCGCGGATCGTCGACTCGTGCGAGCCGGTGCGCTTCTTGATCACCGAAATTGCGCGTCGCACCTGGCCGCTCGCCTCGAAAAAGCGCAGCAGGATCACGGTGTCGGCGAGATAGGTCACGTCCACGGGCGACTGCATCTGGCCGACCAGCCCGTGCTGTGCCACGGTCATGAACGTGGTGGCGCCCTGGCGGTTCAGGTACTGGAGCAGCTCATGCACGTGGAGCAGCAGGGAGTTCTCCTCGGGCATCGCGGCCTGGTAGCCGTTCAGGCTGTCGATGACGACCGTCTTGACCTGCTCTGAATCGACGGCCTTCCGGACCCGATGAGCGAACTCTCCGGGCGACAGCTCGGCGGCGTCGATCTGCGCAATCGACAAATCGCCGCGGTCGCGCGCCGCCTCGAGGTCGATGCCCAGACCTTTCATGCGATTGAAGAGCAGCCCGAGTTCCTCATCGAAGATGAACAACGCGGCCTTCTCGCCCCGGGCGATGGCAGCCATGGCGAAGGCGATGCTGATCAGCGATTTACCGGTCCCCGCGGGTCCCAGGATCACCGTGCTCGAGCCGGCGTCGATGCCTCCGCCGAGGAGCGCATCGAATTCCTTGATCCCCGTGGACAGCTGGCGGCGAGCGAAACGCGGCGTGCGATGCTCGGCCGCCACCAGGCGCGGGAAGACGTTGACCCCGCCCGTTGTGATGGTGAAATCATGATAGCCGCCGCGGTATTTCTGGCCGCGATATTTGAGGATGCGGAGGCGCCGGCGCTCCGCGCCATAATCGGGCGCCAGCTCCTCCAGGTGAATGACGCCTTGGGCCACGCTGTGGGCGGTCTTGTCTCCGGGCTCGGCCGTCAGATCATCCAGCATGATCACGGTGGTACCCTTACGGGCCAGATAGTGCTTGAGGGCGAGGAGTTGGCGGCGGTAGCGCAGCGAGCTTTGCGCCAGGAGGCGGATCTCGGACAGGCTGTCGACGACCACGCAATTGGGATTCACGCGCTCGACGGTATCGAAGATCCGCTTGATGATCTCGCCGAGCTCGAGATCGGAGGAATAGAGCAGGCTCTGCTGCTGCTCCGGGTCGAGAACGCTGTCGGGCGGGTTGAGCTCGAAGATCTCTATCTTATCGCCCAGCGTCCAGTCATGCGACGCGGCTCCTTGCCGAAGCTCCCGTTCGCTCTCGGAAAGGGTGATGTAAAGAGACCACTCGCCGGCTTTGGCCCCGGCCAGCACGAATTGGAGCGCGACGGTGGTTTTGCCCGAGCCGGGCTCGCCTTCGAACAGGAACAAGCCCCCACGCGAGAGGCCGCCCGACAGGATCTCGTCGAGGCCCGCAATGCCGGTTTTGAGCTTGCTCTCCTGATGGGCCATGGCTTTTTTTAACTGCCGATGCGCCGGCGCCTCCCGCAGTTCGGGGCACTATAGCGGCATAGCAGGCTCCTGCCAGAGGCATGCGAAAGCCTCCCGGCCAAGGATTGGCGGGGCCCTGCGGGCGAGCGGCGGGAGGCCCGAGGCGCCTAGGGCCAGGCCGCGAGGACCGCGCCCATCACGATCAGCGAGACCAGCTGGTAGCCATTGCCGATCAACCAGAGCTTGAACGGCCGATGCTCGTGGATGGTTGCACTCAGCGTGGTCACCGCGACGAAGCCGAGCCAGTTCAGGAACCCCACCGCGGCCCCTTGCGCCACACCCTGGGCGCCCGCGTATTTGACGGCGTGCACCAGCACGAAGGCCATGATCACCGCGCCCACGAGATCGACGGCGAGTGCCTTGGGCATCCGCTCCTTCATCTCGGCCTCGCTGACGCCGGATGCCACGAGCCAGGGCTTGAGGAAGAGCGGCGGCGAGAACCAGGCTGCACCCAGCGCCATCTTGGCCAGCACTGCCACGATGAGCGCCAGCCAGTTGATCGTGATTTCCTGCATGGAGTCCCTCCCCTCCTGCTGAGTCTGCGGTCTACCCCCACCCTACCCTCCCCCCTTCAAGGGGGGAGGGGTTTCGCTGAAGGCCGAGTTGAATTGCCCATCCCCCCTTGAGGGGGAGGGTTAGGGAGGGGGGTCGCTCACCGCCAGAAAATCAGCGCGGCTCTAAAAAGAGCTTCAACGACTCCCCGCTCCGCCCCGCTTCCAGCATGCGGTCGAAGGCTTCCATCGGGTAGTTCTCGCCGAAGAGGTCATCGACCTCGATGCGGCGCTCCGCGAGGAGCCGCACGGATTCACCGAAGTCGCCGTAATTGACCGCGGAGAACGTGACCTCCTTCTTGACGCAGCGGGCGACGCTGAGCGAGACCGGCTGGTAGCGCCGGCTCTTGAGCACGATGCGCCCGCCCGGCCGCGTCATCTCCAGGATGTCCGAGAGCGTCTCGGTGGTGGCGAGGGTCTCGATCACGAAATCGAACTCGTCGGCGAGCTCGCCCGCGGCCTCGCTCGAGGGTTGCATCACCTGCACGTCCGCGAAATCATAGGCCTCGAGGATGCGCAGCGTCAGCTCCGCGATGCGATTGTTGCCGTAGACCAGCCCCTTCTCTTCCGGCCGGATGCCGGACTTGAGCACGGCGAGCGAGGCCGCCACCGGCTCGGCATAGGCGCCGTGCCGGAACGGCAGCGCGTCGGGCATCGGGAACACCGCACGCTCTGGGATCTTCACGAGCTCGGCGAAGGCGCCGTCGCTTTCGAGGCCCAGCATCGAGGTGCGCTGGCAGAGATCGGCGCGGCCCGCCCGGCATTCCCGGCAGGCGCCGCAGGCGATCACCGGAAAGACCGCGACGCGGTCGCCCGCCTTGGCGCGGCTGACACCCGCGCCCACCGCTTCCACCACGCCCGAGAACTCGTGGCCGATCACGAGCGGATCGCGCGTGCGGATCACGCCATCGGCCACGAACACGTCCGTGCGGCAGAGCCCGGCGCTCTGCACCCGCACCACCACGTCGTCGTCGTGCTCGACCCTGGGATTCTCGATGATGCCGAGCGACACGCTACCGGCATTCTTCACGATGGCTCTCATGGGAGACTCCATCCAATAGCTGCGCTTGCTCGCGGGAGTAGCACACCGGATCAAGCGCTACAAAAGCGGGAGTTCGGCGCGAGGCTCGCGATCCGCAGGGACTCGCGGCAGCTCATGAGCTTACGGCTCGTTCAAATTATCTTGAGCACGCGCCGCTCCCGACTCGCGCAAGCCCCGCGACTCCGCCGAGTCGCCTTGAGCGGTAGCAACGCCTTTAGCGCAGAGGACGCGGAGGTTGCGCGGAGGACGCGGAGGTAAGAAGAAGGGAATTCACCACAGAGACACGGAGAACACGGAGGATCGAGTTCGCGGCGCAGCCGCAGTCCTTGGCTTGGCGTCTTGGAGCCTTGGCGGTCCAAGAGTCAACGCCAAGGCGCCAAGAACGCCAAGAAGGGATTCTCGCGGCTTCGCCGCAAAGAACCTCCGTGTCCTCTGTGTCTCTGTGGTGAATCTTTCTTAGCTGCGGCGCGGACTATCGCGTTAATCGAAGCGGAAGGCGGCGAGGCTGATGCTGCCGAGCTCGAATCCCTGGTGGATGCGCTCGCCGCGGGCGCCGGGGCCGGCAGCGCCCATGGCGACGAAGAGCGGCAGGAAGTGATCCTCGCTCGGATGCGCGCGGCGCGCCTCGGGCGCTCTCTCCCAATCGAGCACCGCCTCGGTGTCGCCGGCGGCGAGTTTCTCGGTGAGCCAGTCGTCGAATTCGCGCGCCCAGGCGGGCGCCTCGCCGCCGCCGCGCGCGAGATCGCGCAGATTGTGCACAGCGCCGCCGCTCGCGAGGATCAGGATGTTCTCCTGCCGGAGCGGCGCCAGCGCCTCGCCCAGCTTGAAGTGCCAGCGCGCGTCGCGCCGCGGCTGGATGGCGAGCTGCGTCACCGGCACGTCCGCCTTGGGATAGATCGAGCGCAGCGGGACCCAGGCGCCGTGGTCGAGGCCGCGCGCGGGATCAACCGCGGGCGAAAGCCCCGCCGCCTGCAGCAGCGCCGCCGCGCGGTCGGCGAGCGCGGGCGCGCCCGGCGGCTCGTAGCGCAGCCGATAGAGCGGCTCGGGAAAGCCGGAGAAATCGTGGATGGTCTCGGGATGCTCGGCCCGGCTCAGCGCCGGCACCGTGGTCATCCAGTGCGCGGAGACCGCGAGCACCGCCGCGGGCCGCGGCAGCGTCCTCCCGAGTTCCGCCCAGAAGGCGCCGGCGGCGCCGGAATCGAGCGCCAGCATCGGCGAGCCGTGCGAGAGGAAAAACGTCGGCAGCGCGGCGCTCACGGCTTCGCCTCCGCCCGCGCGCGGTGGCGCTTGGGCGGCACCACCAGCACGCGCTCGACGCGGCGGCCGTCCATGCTCATCACCTCGAAGCGGAATCCCTCCAGCACGATGTGGTCGGTGACGGAGGGGATGCGGTTCATCTGCGCCATCAGGAAGCCTCCGAGTGTATGGAAATCGCCGGTCTCCTCGCCGGGCAGGCTCACGAGCCCGGTCAGGTCCTTCACCTCGTCGATCGGGATCATGCCGTCGACCAGCCACGAGCCGTCCTCGCGCTTCACCACCGGCGCGTCGCTGCTGGGCTCGCCGGGCTCCGCGATGTCGCCGACCAGCGCCTGCAGGATGTCGTGCAAGGTCACCACGCCCTCGAAGGCGCCGTACTCGTCGACGACCAGCGCCATCGGCTCGCCCGATTTCTTGAAGATCTCGAGCGCGCGCAGCGCCGTCAGCGTGTTGGGCACGTAGAGCGGCCGGCGCAGCACCGGGCGCAGGTCGAAGGGCTCCCCCCGCAGCACCTGGCCCAGCAGGTCCTTCACCTGCACCACGCCCATCACATGCGAGGTGTTGCCCTCCACCACCGGGAAGCGCGAGTAGGCGCTGAGCGCCACCTTGCGCCGCTGCTCCTCGACGGGATCGGTGAGGTCGAGCCATTCGGCTTGCGTGCGCGGCGTCATTACCGCCGCGACCCGCCGGTCGCCAAGGCGGAACGCCATCTGCACGATCCCGGTCTCGACCGCGTGGAAGCGGCCGGCCGCGGTGCCCTCGCGCAGCATCACCGTGATCTCCTCCTCGGTGACGCCCTCGCGGTCCGGCTTCACGGGTGTGAGGCGCAGCACGAGGTTGGTCGACGCGGTCAGCAGCCATTCGAGCGGGCCCGCCGCCTTGGCGAAGGCGCGCATGAAAGGCGCGAAGCCCGCGGCGATCGCCTCCGGCCGGCTGATCGCGATGCGCTTGGGCACCAACTCGCCCAGCACCAGCGTGACATAAGAGATGCCGAGCACCACGACGGCGATGGCGATGGCGTGCGCGTAGTCGCCGATGCCCGGCACGCCCTCGAGCGCGGTGGCGAGCCGGTCGCCCAGCGTGACGCTGCCGTAGGCGCTCGCGAGCACGGAGATCACGGTGATGCCGATCTGCACCGTGGAGAGGAAGCGCACGGGCTCGCGCGAGAGCTCGAGCGCCGCGCGGGCGCCGGCGTGGCCGCTGTTGGCGGCGTGCTGCAGCCGCGCGCGGCGCGAGGCCAGCATCGCCGCCTCCGCCATGGCGAAAATCCCATTGAGCAGGATCAGCAGCAGCACGAAGGCGATCTGGAGCGATAGCATGGCAATCCGATCTCAAGCCGGAATCGTCAACCCGCGATCATAGGCCCTGGCGCGTGAAAATGCGCGGGGCACCGAGTTGCCGGCGAAGCCGCAATCAAGTCTTAGCGCGGAGGTCGCAGAGGATGCGCGGAGGACGCAGTGGTCTGGCTCGCTCGGCGCCCTCGGCGCATCCTCTGCGTCCTCAGCGCTAAAGCCTTGGTTTTTTACTTCTATGCGGAAGGGCCCGCGCGGTGCTTGCGCCGGCGCGACCAGGCCCAACCGAGGAGGCCGACGGCGGCGCCGACCGCGATGCCGATCAGCACGGCCGTGAGATCGATCCCGTGCCAGACCCGGCGCGTGGCACCCTCGCGCGCCTCGGTCTCGGCGTTCGCCTGGACGATCGAGGCGAGGGTCTGCTGGACCTTGGCCAGCAGGTCCGGCACCGCCTCGGCGCCGACATTCGCCTGGTAGAGGCCGAGCGAGACCGGGATCTCGTTCACCAGCGTGAGCCCGACCACGCCGATGGCGCCGGCCGAGGCGGTCTGATCGCCGACCGACACCTTGCCGACGGCGATGCCGAGATAGAGGCCGGCCTCGTCCTGCTTCAGCACGCCCAGGAAATGCATGCCCGTGACGTCGCTCCCCGCGCCCGCGCGGAGCTTGGCCGTGATCTCGTCGACGAGCGCGCCGCTGTCGAGCTTCGGGAGCTCGCGCGCGCCCTCTTCGAGGTAGGAGGCACGGGTGAAGCCGGTGACCGGCTGCACGGCGCCGTCGGTCACCGGCACGAAATACTGGCCGTAGCGATCGAAGCTCGGACGCTTGCCGGCGCGGAAGTCCGCGAGCTCGCCGCAATCGGCGAGCTGCATCACCAGGTGGTTGCGCGGCTGCTGCATCTTCTCGTTGAACGCAATGAGATCCGCCTCGTCCTGCCGCGCCGGATCCAGCGCGCAATACCCCGCCGGCGGCTCGAGGATCACCGTGCGCCCGCCCAGCGTCGGCGTCTCCGCGCGCGCCGCGGACGTGAAGAGCCCAACGACGAGCGCGCCAACGAGCAGGCACGCCGCATGGGCAGGTTGCGTCCTTCGACTCGCCCGCTTCGCGGTCGGCTCAGGATCAGGCGATTTTCTTAGTGCAGCCAAACAATCACCTCATCCTGAGCCGCGAGCGGAGCGAGCGAGTCGAAGGACGCAGTGCCTCTATGCCGGCGAGCCCTCTCCTAAAACGCGAAAGGCCGCTCTCACCGGAGCGGCCTTTGCATAGGCGCGCGGTCGCCGCTCAGCGCGAGTAGAACTCGACCACCAGATTGGGTTCCATCTTCACGGGATAGGGCACGTCGGCGAGCTTGGGCGCGCGGATGAAGCGGCCCTTCATCCGGTCGTGGTCGACCTCGATGTAGTCGGGTACATCGCGCTCGGCCGACTTCACGGCTTCCATCACCAGCGGCATCTGCTTGCTCTTCTCCTTGACCTCGATGGCGTCGTTGTCGCTCACCTGGTAGGAGGGGATGGTGACGCGCTTGCCGTTGACGCGGATGTGGCCGTGGTTCACCAGCTGGCGCGACGAGAACACCGTGGGCGCGAACTTCATGCGGTAGACCACGGCATCGAGCCGGCGCTCCAGCATCTCGATCAGCGCCTCGCCGGTCTCGTATTTGCGCCGGAGCGCTTCCTCGTAGATGCGGCGGAACTGGCGCTCGCCGATGTTGCCGTAATAGCCCTTGAGCTTCTGCTTGGCCATCAGCTGCACGCCGTAGTCGGACGGCTTCTTGCGGCGCTGGCCGTGCTGGCCGGGACCGTAGTCCCGGTTGCGGTTGAGCGGGCTCTTCTGCCGCCCCCAGAGATTGACGCCGAGGCGCCGGTTGATTTTGTACTTCGAGGCGTCGCGTCTGCTCATGATTCCTTGTGGTTCCCGGGTTTTACGGTGTTGTCCCGATAGTCCCCCGGGCCTTGCGGCCGGCGGCGGGGTGTCTCCACCCACATTCTCGGGAATAAGGCGGCGGACTATAGCGGGGGATGCTCAGAAGTCAAACGAGGGGGGCGAACCAGGATGTCCACAATGCCGGCGACATGCTCACCTCCGGCCATGCTTTCGGCCTGCTGCCCAATGAACCCTGCGTGCTGAGAGACGGTGGGCGGGGGGCATGCTCTGCGCGGCTTGATTGCTACATTTATAGCACAGCGACACTTACGGTTTCGGACATACGCTGCGGCAGGCTAACCTTCCCTGCGGCGGGTTTCTCATGCCCTTCGGGACGAACTACCTGAGAATGAAAGCTGATGAATACCGTGCCTTGGCGGCAGCCATGACTGACGGCGCTATCCGACTACAGCTGCTGAACATGGCGCAGCGTTACGACCAAGAAGCCGAACACAACGAGCGCCAACCCCAGCTGTCGGCAGACAAAGCCGCCACATCGCGTTAGGTACTAGCCCCACCGCTTTGCTGGCGAGGGACGGGAATGCACCCATCCTGCAGACTGCCTAGGCAGCCGCGCTCGCGTCCGGCGTCTCAAGCGCCTATGAGGCATCGGTATGTCAGGTCCTTTCAGGACACTGGGCCCACTGCGATTCACCGCATCGTGCGCTTACGTACATTGAGACGGGGGCTAAACCGCGTAGCACTGGAGCGGTTGCCATGATCTCAGATCCGATGACGCTGCGAGTGATGGCCGACAAGTACGGTCGGCTTGCCGAACAACAGACAGTCCCGAAAGAGCGCGACAAGTATCGCGCCTACGCGCGAATTTACTCCGAGATGGCGGTGCAGCATGAGCTTGCTGAGCTCGGTGTGACGCTCAAAACGAACCAGGCGAAGACATCCAGACAATAGCCGCCGCCGTGGGCGACGAGAGATGCCTCCAATGCCATGAGGGCACCAGCCATGCAACCGACTGATAACGCCACGGCCGTTGCCACCGGCCTTTGCCGCACCGGCCGCGCCGTTCAACGCACCGAGCGCGTCGGCGACCTGCTCCGCCTCGCGAGGCGAGGTGGCGGCTATTATTGGATCAGCTTCGACGGCGCCGAACTGCGGCTTGGCGAAACCCTACTCGATGCCGAGCCGCTCCAATCGGCGTTCACAGCCGCGATGGCTCGGGTCGGGCGCGCACCGAAGTGATCACCGACGCAAAGGCATAAGGGGGCTACGTGCTCTTATCTGGAAATAGGCCAGTGGTCTTCCTGGCATCAGCCAGCTTGGCCAGCCTCTCATAACTATCGGCAACAGCCCTCATAGCGAGCTTGGAATCATGGTCGTGCATGCTTTCCGCCAGGCTGCGGGACTCATCGGCGCGCTCACGCCAATAGGCCCCCTGTACCGAATACGGTAGCCCCCACGTTTGGTCCCCTGCTTCCCGGCGAGCATGGGCGCATGGACGCTGGCGTCAAGCCCTATCGAATTTCAACTGAGACAGTGCCGGACGCGGATATCTCAGCCGCGCATCGCCAAAGCGTCGCAACGATGTCCGCCTACGTCTCGTTTGGCGCGATGAAGCACCGCACCTCTCCGCCCACGATGCAAGCCACCGCGTCTCCG
>DATMMM010000338.1:0-3590 GCA_035569735.1 Allostellaceae bacterium
GGCGATCCGGCGCGCCGCCCCGGCGATCTCGGCTCGACCGCCGTAGGAGAGCGCGACCGAGAGCCGGAGCCCGGTATTCCCGGCCGTCAGCGCCTCGGTGTTGTCGATCAGGGTGACGATGTCGGGCGCCAACCGTTCCCGGTCGCCGATCACGCGCACGCGCACGTTGTTGCGGTGGAGCTCGGCGACCTCGCCTCGGAGGTAATGGCGCAGCAAGGTCATGAGATCGTCGACCTCATGGGCAGGGCGCTTCCAGTTCTCCGAGGAAAAGCCGAAGAGCGTCAGGTAGGAGATGCCGAGCTCGGCCGCGGCGATCACGGCCCGGCGCACGGCTTCGCCCCCGCGCCGGTGTCCGGCGACGCGCGGGAGGCCACGCGCCTTCGCCCAGCGCCCGTTGCCATCCATGATGATCGCGACGTGAGCGGGCGGCGGCAGAGGACTGCCAAGCGTATCCATGGTTCTCACACGTGCAGGATTTCTTTTTCCTTGTGGGCCAGCGTCTCGTCGACCTTCTTGATGGTGTCGTCGGTCAAGGTCTGCACGTCCTTGTCGAGCTTGCGGTGCTGGTCCTGCGTGATGTCGCGGTCCTTCTCGCGCTTCTTCAGGGCTTCGAGCCCGTCGCGGCGCACGTTCCGCACGGAGACGCGCGCCTGCTCGGCGTATTTGTGGGCGATCTTGGTGAGCTCCTTGCGGCGCTCCTCGCTCAAGGGCGGGATCGGCACACGGATGACTTGGCCTTCGCTCTGCGGATTGAGGCCGAGCCCGGCCTCGCGAATGGCGGCGTCGACCGCCTTGGCCATGCTGCGATCCCAGACCTGGACCACGAGGAGGCGCGGCTCCGGAGCACTGACGGTGCTCAGCTGGTTGAGCGGCATGGTGCTGCCATAGGCGCTCACGCTCACGCTCTCGAGCAGGCTCGGCGACGCGCGGCCGGTCCTGAGGCCTCCCAGCTCCTTCTTGAGTGCGTCGATCGCACCGTCCATGCGGCGCCGCAAATCCTTGATCAGCGCGTCCTCGCTCACGGGCTTGTCTCCTCCGAGATGATGGTGAAGCGCCCGCGGCCCATTACCACATCCGCAAAGCCGCCGCTCTCCTGGATCGAGAAAACCAATATCGGGATGCGGTTCTCGCGCGCCAGCGAGATCGCCGCCGCATCCATCACCTGCAAGTCGCGCGACAGCACCTCCAAATACGTCAGCCGATCGTAGCGCTCGGCATTGCGCACTTTCTTCGGATCCGCGGAGTAGACACCGTCGACCTTCGTGCCCTTGAGGAGGGCATCGCAGCCCATCTCCGAGGCGCGCAAGGCGGCCGCGGTGTCGGTGGTGAAGAACGGATTGCCGGTGCCGGCCGCGAAGATCACCGCCCGCCCCTTCTCCATGTGCCGGATGGCGCGGCGGCGGATATAAGGCTCGCACACCGCCTGCATGCTGATGGCCGAAAGCACGCGCGTGGTGACACCCAGCCGCTCGAGCGCGCTCTGCATGGCGAGCGAGTTGATCACCGTCGCCAGCATTCCCATGTAGTCGGCGGTCGCGCGCTCGATGCCGTTGGCGGCGCCCGCAAGGCCGCGGAAGATGTTGCCCCCGCCGATCACCATGCACACCTCGACGCCGAGAGCATGCACCTGCTTCACCTCGGCGGCGATGCGGGCCACCACCGACGGGTCCTGACCGTATTCCCGCTCACCCATCAGGGCTTCGCCGGAAATCTTCAGGAGGACGCGGCGGTATTTCAGGTCCGCTGGCATGGCGTTCGGGTCAGGTTCGGGCCGGCTCCGTCCGGCCGACCGTTGCAATCATACACAAACGGCCGGCGCCCGTCTTGAGGGGGACCTCCGAGTCGGGCGCCATCCGGGCTCAGCTCTTCAGCGTGGCGGCGACCTCGGCGGCAAAATCGCTGTCCTTCTTCTCGATCCCCTCGCCGAGCTTGAAGCGCGCGTAGCCCGCAAGCCGGATCGGCGCGCCCGCCTCCTTGGCCGCGGCCTCCACCACCTTGCCGACCCGACTCTCGCCGTCGACCACGTACATCTGCTCGAGAAGCACGCTTTCCTCGTAGAACTTCCGCAGCTGTCCCTCGACGATCTTGTCGATGATCGCGTCGGGCTTGCCGGCCTGGCGCGCCCGTTCGCGCAGGATCTCGCGCTCGCGATCGAGGGTCGCCCGGTCGACCGAGGCGGTGTCGAGATAGCTGGGATTGGCCGCCGCAACGTGCATGGCGAGCTGCCGGCCGAGGGCCTGCAGCGTGCCAGCATCGGCGCCCGACTCCAGCGCCACCAGCGCGCCGATCTTGCCGATCCCGGGCGCCAGAGGGCTGTGCACATAGGGCACCACCACGCCGGTCGCGACCGCGATCCGCTTGGCGCGCCGGAGCGCCATGTTCTCGCCGATGGTCGCGATGAGGTGCGTCAGCTCCTCGGCGACGGTGCGGCCGGTGCCGGGAAAGGGTGCCGCCTTCAGCGCCTCGATGTCGTCGCCCTTAGCGAGCACCAAAGCCATCACCGCCTTGACGAAGCCCTGGAAGGACTCGTTGCGCGCGACGAAATCGGTCTCGCTGTTGACTTCGACCATAGCACCCGCGCGCCCCTCCGCGACGGCCCCCACGAGGCCCTCGGCGGCGACCCGGCCGGCCTTCTTGGCGGCGGCGGAGAGGCCCTTCTTGCGCAGCCAGTCCACGGCCTGCTCGAGATCGCCCGCGGCTTCTCCGAGCGCCCGCTTGCAATCCATCATGCCGGCGCCGGTCTTCTCGCGCAGTTCCTTGACGAGCGCAGCATTGATCTCAGCCATGACTCGCTTTCTCCGATCAGAACCAAGGGCTCGAGCACCCTACAACGAATACGCGCGTCACGAGGGTTGTGGCAGATCGTGACCCGGGCAAGATATGGGGACGACGTCCCGGGACCGCGAGAGCGTCAGGCCTCCGGCCGTGCCTCGGGAGCGGGCTCGCTGGGCGGCGTGACCGGCTCCTCCTCCGCGAGGGTCTCGACTGGCGGTGCCGCCTGAGCGCCGACGTCGGCCCCGGAGCTCGCGAGTTCCGCTTGCAGCCCATCGAGCACCGCGTGCGCCATCAGATCGCAGTAGAGATTGATCGCGCGCATGGCGTCGTCGTTTCCGGGCACCGGATAGGCGATGCCGTCGGGCGAGGAGTTGCTGTCGAGGATCGCCACCACTGGAAGCTTCAGCGTATTCGCCTCCTTGACCGCGATCGCCTCCTTGTTCGTGTCGATGACGAACAGGATGTCGGGCAGCCCGCCCATCTCCTTGATGCCGCCGAGCGCGCGCTCGAGCTTGTCGCGGTCGCGGGTGAGCTCGAGGAGCTCGCGCTTGGTCAAGCCGGCCGCCGGGTTCTCGATCTGCTCATCGAGGTCCTTGAGGCGCTTGATCGACTGCGAGATGGTCTTGAAATTGGTGAGCATCCCGCCGAGCCAGCGATGGTTCACAAAGTATTGGCCGCAGCGCTTGGCGGCCTCGGCGATCGGCTCCTGAGCTTGGCGCTTGGTGCCCACGAACAGCACGCGCCCGCCGCTCGCGGCCACGTCGCGCACCGCCTGGAGCGCGCGGTGCAGGTTCGGCACAGTCTGCTCGAGGTCG
>DATMMM010000339.1:0-2925 GCA_035569735.1 Allostellaceae bacterium
TCGCTCTTGAGCCGGCCCGCGGTCTCCAGCGCCTCGTTGCGCTCGCGCAAGGCCCGCTCGACGCGCGTCGAATCGGTGACGTCGAGGTAGCTCAGGAGGATGTTGCCGTCCGGCAGCGGCACGATCGAGGCCTGCAGGATCGAGCCGTCGCTGCGATGCAGGCGCTCGCTGGTCTCGGTGCGGCCGGTCAGGCGCTCGATGATCCGCTCCTTGAGCTCCGGCCACTCCTCCCGCGAATCATCGAACTCGAAGAAGGCCCGAGTCTTCTCGACGAGGTCGCCGACGTGGAGGTCGCCCGCCAAATCCGCCGCGCTCAGCTTCCAGATCTGCGCGTAGGCGGGATTCCAGAGCTTGAGCCGGCTGTCGGTGCCGAGCACCGCCACCGCCTCGTATAGATTGTCGAGGGTCTCGCGCTGCACCTCGATCAGCGTGTTGTAGGAGCGCTCGAGCGCCAGCTTGTCGGTGACGTCCTCGTAAACGAAAGTGAGGCCGCCGAACGGGTGCGGCGAGACGACCAGGCGCAAGGTGCGCTCGTCGGGCAGATGCAGCAGCTCCTCCTGCGGCTCGAGGAGCGAGGTGAACATGGCGAGCTGCTGGCGCTTGAAGGCGCGGAAATCCGCGTATTCCGGCAGGCGGCGGCGCTCGCGCAGCCGCTCCAGCATCTCGTCGAGGCTGGGCTCCGCCGCGAGCCAATCCTCCTCCAGCCGCCAGAGCTGTGCGAAGGCCGAGTTGAAGAAGCTGAGCCGCGCCTCCGCGTTGAAGATCGCCACCGCCACCGCGACGTTCTCCAAGACCTCGCCGTGCGCCGCGACGTGGCGCGCCAGCTCCGATTGCATCGTCTCGAGGTCGGTGAAGTCGCGGGCGAAGCCGATGATCTCTTGGGCGCCGTCCAGCGGTTGTTCCGTGAATTCGATCAGGCGGCGCTGACCGCCCACGACGATGTGATGGCTTTCGGACTGCGCCACCTGGGTCTGGCGCGCGCGCTCGGCGAGCTCGCGGCCCTGGTCGCCCAGCACGCGCGCGCCGATCTCGCGATGCTCGGCAACCGCCTGGTCCGGGCTCGCCTCCGTCGCCTGCGCATAGGCCCGGTTGACCTCGATGAGGGCCAAGGTGTGGGCGCGCCGGCGCCAGACCGGCAGCGGCAATGCATCGAGGAGACGCCGCAGCCGGTCCCGCTCGCCGCGCGTCGCATCGCGCTCGGCCCTGAGCTCGCCGCCGCTCACGGGATCGAGGAACCACAGGATCTCGGCGACGGCAGCTCCATCGGCACCGACGGCGCGCCTCCCGATCACGTCGAGTCTGGCGCCCGTGGTGAGCGTCGAGGCGAGCGCGAAGGCCGTGCCCTCGCTGCGCAGCCTTGCGACAGCCGCCTCGATCGAGGCCGCATCGGGCGCCGCAAAGCGCAGCAGGATGTCCCTGAAGCCGCCGTTGCCGCCCGCGAGCGCCTCAATGGGTCCAGGCTCGAAGCTTTCGGCCCCGCCGGCCGCCCAGCGGTAGCACGCCGCCGGCACCGTGCCGAGCTCGGCTCGTTGTGCTTCGAGCTCCTTGGCGAGCTTTTCGCGCTCGGCCTCGAGCCGGCGCAGCCGGTGTCGCGCCCAGAAAAGCAGGGGCAAAACACCGACGAGGACCAGGAGCAAGAGGAGCGGCGACATCCCGCCGGTATCCGCGATCCCTGCGGCATGCGCGGGCGCAGGCAGCAGAGCCGCTGCCCCGAGCGTGGCGAGCTTGGTCTTGCGCCGCAACTCATTCCCCCGTCGCCCGCCTCGTCGAGCAAGATCGACCCGACTCGGCGCGTTCCGCGGAATTATCGCCTTTGCCCCAGGATTCCCTAAGGAAAACTTGCGGGCATCCGGGATATCCGGCGGGTACACTGGCACACAAGGATCCGTAAGCCATGCCCAAGACCAGCGCCGGCCTCCTGCTCTACCGAAGGCGGCAGGGAGTCCCCGAGGTGTTTCTGGTGCATCCCGGCGGCCCGTTCTGGGCAAAGAAGGATGCGGGCGCGTGGTCGATTCCGAAAGGCGAGGCGGCGCCCGGCGAAGACCTATTGAGCGCGGCCCGGCGGGAATTTCAGGAGGAGACCGGGCTCGGCATCGACGGCGATTTCCGCGAGCTTGCCCCGGTGCGCCAGCCCAGCGGCAAACGCGTGCACGCCTGGGCGGTGGAAGCCGACCTCGACGCCGACGCCATCCATAGCAACAGCTTCGAGATGGAATGGCCGCCCCGCTCCGGCCAAAGGCGGGAGTTCCCGGAAGTCGATCGCGCGGCCTGGTTCCACCTGCCGACCGCGCGCAACAAGATCACGAAGGGGCAGCTGGGCTTGCTGGACCAGCTGGAGCGGCTGCTCGGCCCGGGTTAATAGCGATAGTGATCGGACTTGAACGGGCCCTGCGGGGCGATACCGAGGTATGAGGCCTGCGCCTCGGTCAGCTGGGTGAGCTTCACGCCGAGCTTCGCCAGGTGCAGGGCGGCGACCTTCTCGTCGAGCCGCTTGGGCAGCGTATAGACCTGCTTCTGGTATTTGCCGGCATTGGTGAAGAGCTCGATCTGAGCCAGCACCTGGTTGCTGAAGGAGGCGCTCATGACGAAGCTCGGATGCCCGGTGGCGCAGCCGAGGTTCACCAGCCGGCCCTTGGCCAGCACGATGAGGCGCTTGCCGTCGGGCATCACGACCTCGTCGACTTGCGGCTTCACTTCCTCCCACTTGTAGTTCCTCAGCGCGCCGATCTGGATCTCGCTGTCGAAGTGCCCGATGTTGCAGACGATGGCGCGGTCCTTCATGCGCCGCATGTGATCGAGGGTGATGACGTCCACATTGCCGGTGGCGCTGACGAAGATGTCGCCGACCCCCGCCGCCTCGTCCATCGTGACGACCTGGTAGCCCTCCATCGCCGCCTGCAGCGCGCAGATCGGGTCGATCTCGGT
>DATMMM010000340.1:0-17833 GCA_035569735.1 Allostellaceae bacterium
GAGGCGGTCCTCCAACGAGCGCGAGCGCTTAGCGCCTTCACGGAAGCCTCTACGGCCCCTCATGGGCCTTGCTGCCTTTCAGCCTCGCGATTTGAACCTGAGGTCGCTCCGGCGTAGGCTGCCGCCACCGATGCCCGCAACAAGGGTGCCGGCGCATCGGCGGAGGGGGACCGTGGTTGACGACCGCCGGATCCTTCAACTGATCGACGAGATCTACGAGGCCGCGCTCGATTCGCGTCGCTGGCCCAAGTTCATCGAATCACTCAGCGAGGTCTTCCATTGCGTCGGCGGCGCACTGCTGCAGCGCGATCGGCATTCCGCCGAGATGGGCTTCATCGAGTTCGGCGGTCTCGATGCCGGCACGCGCGATGCCTACCAGCAATATTACTGCGCGCGGAGCGTGTGGATGCCCGTGGCCTTGGCGGGATCGAGCGAATTCGCGATCGGCCACGAGCTCGCGCCTGACAAGCACTCCTTCGAGCGGAGTGAGTTCTACAACGATTGGCTGAGGCCGCAGGGCGTCTATGACGCGATCGGCGGCGTGATTGAGCGCTCGTCGGGCTCGCTCACCGTGGTGACCGTGCTCCGCGCCGAGCGAGCGGGGCTCGTGACCGAGGCGGAGAAGCAGATCTTCGCGCGGCTGATGCCGCACGTGCGGCGCGCGATCGATATTCATCGGCGCCTCTATGGCCTGCAGCTTCAGCGCGACGGCGCCCTCCAAGCGCTCGATGGCCTCCAAATCGGCATCGTACTGACCGACCGTGCGGGCCGGCCGATGTTCGCCAATCGCGTGGCCGAAGAAATCCTTTCCCGCGACGACGGCCTGGCGCTGGTTCGGGGCCAGCTCCGCGCCACCAGGCCGCAGGATTCACGCAAACTTGGCGCCTTGATAGAGGGCGCCGCAAAGACCAGCCGCGGTCTCGGCCAGGAGCCCGGCGGCGTTCTCTCGCTACCGACCAGCACCGGGACCGCGATCACGGTGCTGGTGTCGCCGTGCCCGCGTCTCGGCCTGCTGGAGCCGGCCGCGCTGGTCTTTCTCGGCGCGCCACTACCCAGCCTGCATCTCGAAGAGCAGTCCGTCGCGCAGCGCTACGGGCTCACCCGCGCCGAGGCGAAGCTCCTGCAGGCGCTCGTCGACGGCCGGCGGTTGGCCGACCACGCCGACAGTGCCGGCATCACGCTCAATACCGCGAAGACTCATCTGAAGCAGATATTCGCGAAGACCGGCAGCCGGCGGCAGGCCGATTTGATCCGCCTGATCGTCGCGGATCCGGTGCTGCGGCTGGCCGCGTCTCGCCCGCAGGCTTAAGGCCCGGCACCCGCGGGAGAGCGGGACCGCTCTCCCTCGAGGGCGCGCTCAGCTCGGCTTCGCCTCGGGCTTCAGAGGAGCGGGCGCGCCGCGCCGGTCCTCGCCGAAATAGACCATTCGATGCGGGAAGGGAATCTCGATCCCCGCGGCGTCGAAGGCTTTTTTGAAGCGGCGATTGAACTCACGTCCGACCGACCATTGCCTGCTTGGCAGGGTCTTGAGCCGCACCTGGATGACGGCGGCCGACTGCTCGAAGCGGTCGAGCCCGATCACCTCGAGCGGCGCCAGTATGAAGGGCCCAAAGGCGGGATCGGCCTTGAGCGCATCGGCCGCGCTCTTGAGGACGGCGACCACGCGGTCCGTGTCCTCACGATAGGCGACCGCGACGTCGACGACATAAAACGCGAAATCCCGCGTGAGATTCTTGACGGCGGTCACATCGCTGAACGGCACTGTGTGCACGGTTCCCGCGGCGTCGCGCAGCTTGAGGCAGCGGATCGAGATGCCTTCCACGACGCCCGCATGGCCGCTGCCGACATCGACGACGTCGCCCACCGCCAGCGTGTCCTCGATCAGGATGAAGAGGCCGGTGATGATGTCCTTGACCAGCGCCTGCGCGCCGAAACCGATGGCGATGCCGACGATCCCTGCGCCCGCGAGCAGAGGCGCGATGTTGACACCGATCGCCGAGAGCACGATGAGCGCCACCATTACGACGATCAGCACCATCATCGCGGTGCGCAGGAGCGGCAGCAGCGTGCGCGCGCGGGCGCGGCGTGCCGGCGCCGCGCCCTCCGCGTCGAGCCCCGCCAGGTAGCGCTCGATCGCCGAGCTGAAGAGCTCCCAGACCACGATCGCGATCGCGATCACCGTGCCGATCGAGACCGCCGAGCCGGTGACCTGACGCCCAAGCGCGGAGTCGAACCAGCCGAGGATGTTGGCGCCCCAGGCTTCCAGCAAAGCCAGCCCTGCAAAGAGATAGATGACCGCCGAGGCCACCGCCGACAACACGGGAACATAGCGATTGGCGCGGTTTTCCAGCGTCGGAAACCGCTTTTTGAGATCACTGTGGATAGCGAAGCCGCGCTCGGCGAGGCTCGAGACGATGCGCACGAGGATCCCCGCGCCCAGGACCAGCACGACGCTCAGCACGGTCGCGCGCAGCAGGAAGGCGAAGCCGCCGGGAATCTGCAGCGCGTAGACCGCGTAGATGCCGACGATGTAGACGATCGCCAGCACGTGCCAAGTGTCCGCGAGGCGATGCCGCAGCACCTGCCAGCCGCCTCCCGAGGCGGCTTCCTCTGGACCCGCCGGCTTGCCCCGGATGAATCCGCCCAACGACTGCCGGTTCTGCAACACAAAGATGATGGCGAGCGCCGCCAGAACCAGGCCGACGGTCTTCAGGAGGGTCGTATAGATGCCGCCGGGCACGCCCAGCCACCACGTCCCCTCCGCGACGGCGTAGCCGTAGACCATCCAAGCGACGAAGCGGCGCGTCCAGATGTAGAGATAAGTCCGCGTCTCTTCGCCAGCGCCGAATAGTGCCAAGGGCGCGCTCGACGAGAGCAGCAGGCCGCGCGAGATTGCGAGCACCATGCGGGCGAACACGCTCGCGCGGATGATCACCTCCGCCACGAGCCGCGTCTCGATGCGCGGCTGCGTCATCGGCAGCACGGAATACGCCACCGCCGCAAAAGCCAGCAGCGGCAACAACTCGATCACCGTTCTAAGCAGCCTCAGCGCCACCCGCACCAGGCCACGCGCGCTGGATCGATTGCCGAGCGCGGCGCGCGGTCGAGCCAAGATCGCTCGCACCACAACCTCCGCCAGCACCGCGAGCCCGAACACCAGCGCCAGATGCCAGAGCACCTCGAGCCAACGCCCCCTCGCGGCGGCATCGCTCGCCTGCTCCTCGATCCAGCCGATGAGCCGCGGCGCGTCGACGACGGCCGACGCGGTCGCGAGAATCTCGTCGCTGATCGCGTCGAGCTCGCCCGGAAGCCTGCCGAAAAAGCTGAGCTGTTGCGCTTGCGCGGGCTCTTGTGCGGGGTCGCTCTTGCGTTCAGCCGCAATCAGGGCGCGCAACTGCTGGATCAGTCGTGCTCGATCCTGCTCGTTCTCGAGCGAGTTGACGAGACGCTGCAGCTCGTCCGCACTGACAGTTTCCGGCTTTGCGGCCGGCGCCGCCGCCTGCTGTGCGGACGCCGGAACAGTCCAAAGCGACAGCACGATCATCAGCGCCGCAAGGCCTGCGCAGAACCTTCCTCGCGAACCGATGGCGCGAGGGAAGAGGAGTCCGTCCCTGCGCATTACGAAACTGGCGCTGCTTTCTCGGACTCGCGCTTCGCCATGAGATCGGCGAGCTCGACATTGCCCTCGGCGCGGAGGCCCGCGATGACGCGAGCGCGGTCGGTGGGGTCACGGTTCTGGCTGAGCTTGAACTTGCCCTCGAGGCGCGTCAGGCGGATGGCGAAGCCGGAGATGCCCCGCAGCATGCCCTGACGGTATTTCTCGGGTTGGTCGGCAAGGCGCCAGGGGCTGGCGGCGCCGGCCTCGTGGTGATCGGCGAGCCGGGCCACCAGCCGCTCGAGCTCGCCCACCTCCTCGATCGGCTCGACCGTGCCGTACGCATGCACGACGCTGTAATTCCAGGTCGGCACGGCCGGATGGGTCGCATACCAGCGGGGCGTGATGTATCCGTGCGGCCCCTCGAAGATCGCCAGCGCCTCACGCCCAGCGCCAAGCTCCTTGAGCTGCGGATTGCCGCGGGCGAGGTGCCCCCAGAGCGTGCCGTGAGGCCCGCGCTCGGCGTCGTAGAGGAAGGGGATATGGCTCGCGATCACGCCCTCGGCGGCCGCAGATATGAGGATCCCGAAGTTGTGATCTCGGATGAAGTCGGCGAGCACTTCTGGTCGAGGCTCGGCAAAATGGCTGGGTATGTAGACCATGGAGGTTCCCCGCTGACGGCGCGCGCGGGATTGGAAGCGCAGGCGGCGCCCACGTCAACCCATGATCGCGTTAGAGCCGCACGCCCGCGGCGTTCAAGGCAACGCTGGTGAGGAGCCCCACGCCCGACGCGATGAGCACCGTGCCCGAGACCCGGTCCACCCAGGCGAAATGCGCCATATGGGCGAATCGCCGCAGGGCTGCGAGGCCGAAGCAGAGGCCGAGCCACCAGACCAGCGAGCCCACGAACACGCCACCCACGAGGATCCAGACCAGGACCAGGCTCACGCCGCCGTCGCTGTCGAAGCCCACCTTCGCGAAAATCGCGGCGAAGGCGAGGATGGTGATGGGGTTGGTGATGGTGAGCGCGAAGGTGGAGGCGAAAGCCGCCGCCAGGTTCTCGCCGCCGAGCGGCTGTGGATCGGCGTTGCTCCGGCTGCGCAAGGCGCGGACGCCGACCACCAGAAGATAAACCCCGCCGAGCGCGCCCAGCCACTCCTGATAGCCCAGCAGCCAGTCGCGCACCACCGTAAGGCCGAGCCCCGCCACGATCCCGAAGATCACGTCGGCGACCGCCGCCCCCAACCCCGAGACGATGCCGAACCAAGGACCCTCAAAGAAGGTACGGCGCACGCACAGTACGCCCACCGGCCCCGCCGGCAGCGCGATTACCAAGCCGACGAAAATGCCTTTGAGGAGATAGATCAGGGTGTCAGGCAAAGGGCTGGGAGAGCCTGAAAGGCCGTGGGGGGAGCCAGTCTTGCCCTCTCCCTTGAAGCGGCGCAACCCCGAGAATAGCGGAGCGGCCGCCAAAATGCGGCTGCGCCAGCGGCCGCGAATGCTATGTTGGACTCATTCAAGCGAAGAGGATCGCGGGCATGTCGGACGAGACTCCGGATCTCCTGGGTCAGGCGCGCAAGAAGCTGGTCGAGAGCAAGCAGCGCTGGGCGCGCGAGGGCCGGCTGCTGACCGGCCGTCACGCGCGGCCCGAAGCCGAGCGCTTGCCGCCGGGCCAGCGCGAGGTCAAGGATTGGCCGGTGCTCGACCTCGGCGTGCAGCCCGAGGTTTCGCTCGAGCGCTGGCAGCTCGGCGTCGACGGGCTGGTGGCGCGGCCGATCACCTGGGACTGGGCGGCATTTCATGCCCAGCCGCAAATCCGCGATGTCTCAGACATCCACTGCGTCACGCAATGGTCGCGCTACGACAACGCCTGGGAGGGCGTCTCGGCGCGGCACCTGCTGAGCGTGGTCAGGCCCAAGCCCGAGGCACGCTTCCTGATGTTCACGAGCTACGACGACTACACCACGAACCTGCCGCTCGCCGACTTCGACGATGACGATGCGCTGCTCGCGCATTCCTGGCAGGGCAAGCCGATCACGCGCGAGCACGGCGGCCCCGTGCGCGCCGTGGTGCCAAAACTCTATTTCTGGAAAAGCGCCAAGTGGATCCGAAAGATCACCTTCACGGCCGAGGACAAGCCGGGTTTCTGGGAAATGCGCGGCTACCACATGCGCGGCGATCCCTGGACGGAGGAGCGATATGGCTGAGAGCAACGCGCACGGCTTCTCTTTCTCCACCATCGACGGCGCGCCGCTGCCGCTCGACCGCTTTCGCGGCAAGCCCGTGCTGGTGGTGAACACTGCGTCCTTCTGCGGCTACACGCCGCAATATACGGATCTCGAGACGCTCCACCAGCGCTATGCGGGGCGCGGTCTCATCGTGCTGGGCGTACCGTCGAACGACTTCGGCGCGCAGGAGCCCGGCACCGCAACGGAGATCAAGCAGTTCTGCTCGATGAATTACCACGTCACGTTCCCGCTCGCCGCCAAGGAGCACGTCTTGGGGCCCGAGGCGCATCCGCTCTACCGGTGGATCGAGGCCGAGCTGGGCGATGCCGGCGTGCCCCGCTGGAATTTCCACAAATACCTGATCGCTCCCGACGGCAGCCTCGCCGGTGCCTGGCCCTCCGCCGTCAAGCCGCTCGCGCCGGAAATCGTCGAGGAGATCGAGCGGCTGCTGTAAGTGGTCTTCGGTTCATCTCATGAGAGCATCGCGGCCAGTTCCGCGAAGTCGGCGGCGATAAGGTCCGGCTGGTGTGGGGTTTCTCCGAAGGGTCGTTTGCGGCGATCGATGAATGCGGTGCGCATGCCGTAGGCCTTGGCGCCGATACAATCGAAAGCGTGATTGGCGACGAAGAGGCAGCTCGCGCGGCCCTCGCCGATCACCTCTTCGGCCGTCGCGTAGGTTTTCCAGTGCGGCTTGAAATAGCCCGCGTCCTCGGCAGAGATCACATGATCGAAGCGAAAGCCTATGTGGGGCCCCGCTGCCTTGAGCATGTCGCGATCACCATTGGACAGAATCGCGAGCTTGCGGCCTGCGCCGCGCAGCCGTTCAAGCGCTGCGACGACATCGGGAAAGGGCTTGAGCGTCTCGATCTGCGCGACGAGCCAGCGCACCTCGTCCTGAGTATAGGCTATTCGGCACCGGTCCATCACGTATGACACCGCGCGGTGGCCGATCTGCTGGTACGGCGTGTGCCCGCGATCGCAAAGCGCATCTATCATCGAGTTCTCGAAATGCGTGCGCCGCCACCAGGTGACGAAGCTGCTTGCGGCGCCTTTCCAACCCTTTTTCTCGAGAAACGGCGTCACGGCCTCCGTCAGGCCTTTTTGCATATCGACAATGGTGCCGTACTGGTCAAAGACGAGCACCTTGATCTCGCGCCTGAGGATCTCCGATCGCTCCATGACGGTCACCTCCTTTCCTCGGGTTAGTATCAGCAAAGCATCGCGAGCGGCCAGACCTCTTGGTCAGGCGGCAGACGGTACGCGCGGCGCCGCCGGCAACTCCCGCGCGCTCCTGAGCGTGCAGACGGCGAGCCGCTCGATGCGTCCGCGGATCTCGAGCTCGTGACGCTCGGCGCCGCTCAAATCGACGCCGGCCCGCGCGACCACCGCCTCGGAGACCACGAGCTCCGCGCCATAGGTCTTGGTGAGTCCCTCGAGCCGGCTTGCGGTGTTGACGCTGTCGCCGACCGCCGTCACCGAGACGGCGCGCCCGTAGCCCATCTCGCCGACGATGGCGGGGCCCGTATGGATCCCGATGCCGATGCGTAGCGGCTCCGGCAGGTCGTGGGAGAGAGTCTCGTTGAGATGGGCCAGGCGCTCGGACATCGCGCGCGCTGCCGCGAGCGCCTCGCGGCAGCCGGCTTCGGCGCCGCGATCCAAGCCGAAGAGCGCCATCACGCCGTCGCCGATGAACTTGTCGATGTGCCCGCCCGCCTCCTCGACCGCGTGGCCCATCTCGGCGAAGTACCGGTTCAACAGGAAGACCACATCATAGGGCAGCTTCTGCTCGGAGAGCCTGGTGAAGGCGCGGAGATCCGCGAACAGGATCACGATCTCGCGCTCGCTCCCCGTGAGGTAGCTCGGCCGGCGGAAGCCGTCCCGCGCCTGCGCCGTCGCCGGCAGCAGTGGCGTCACCCGGAGATCGCCCACCGGCCGAAGCTGGCATGCCAGGCGCACATCGGGCGCGGCACCCACGCGCTGCAGAACCTTGAGCTCCTCGGGCGCGGGCGGCGGCATGGCGTCGGGCTCGCCTGCGACGCGGATCCGGCAGGTCGAGCAGCGGCCGCGACCGCCGCACACGGAGGCGTGCGGGATGCCGTTGAGCCGGCTCGCCTCCAGCACCGAGAGGCCCGGCACGATCTCGACCACGCGCCCGCTGGGGTAGGTCAAGCGCACGACGCCGCGCCGGCGCTGCCAGTGCCAGCGCAGGATGCGCGCCGCGAGCACCGCGATGAGCGCGCCCAGGAAACCGAAGCGCACCCAGACGATCAGCGCGCCGACGAGCGCGAGATCCGCCGGCGCGGCGTTCGGATGCGCAGCGTGGAGCTCGGCCACCCAAGCGGGATTCTCGGCCATGGCGAGAACCTCGCGGCCCGCTTCGGCGTAACCGAGGATCGCCAAAGTCGGCATCAGCAGCGCGAAGGCAAACAGCAACGGCTGCCACCGCTCGTACCACGGCTTGAGCCGAAGCCAGAACCTGAGCCCGATGATGGCGTGACCCCAGGCGATCAGCAGGACCATGAGCTGCAGCACACCGGCCCAAGGGTCGAGGACGTAGTAGTTGTAGAGCAGCGAGGAGTAGTAGCCGAAATCGGCGCCGAAGTAGGCGTCGGCGACGCGCGTGTGCATCACGTGCGCGGTCAAGATGAAGGGAATGCAGAAGCCGAGCACGAGCTGGAGCGCCTCGGCGAGCGGCATTTTGAGCGAGCGGCGCAGCCACAGCGCCCAGAGCGCCAGGCAATAGTGGATCGAGAAAGCGCCATAGAGCGCGAGCGTGCCGAGGTCGCTCGCCCAGACCCTGTAGATGCGCTGGAGCGCGCGGTCCATCAGCTCGAGCGAGACCAAACCCAGGCTGTGGTTGACGAAGTGCGTCGTCACGTAGAGGAACATGACGAGCCCCGAAGCCAGTCGCAGCCGCCGGATCACGCCCTTCCTCGCCCTTGCTTCGCGCGCGCCGACACATTACACCGTTTTAAGTTGCAAACGAGGCCGGCGCGCGGCGAATCCGGCGCATCTGATATTTTTCCGGGCACGCGGTCGGAGGGAGAGTCTTGGCGAGCAGTAAGATCGACCCGGCGCGGGCGGACGAGATGATCTCGGTGCGCCGCCTCACGAAGCATTTCGGACCCATTCTCGCCGTCGACGATGTCTCTCTCGACGTCAGGCGCGGCGAGGTGCTGGGCTTCCTGGGACCCAACGGCGCCGGCAAATCCACCACCATGAAAATGATCACGGGTTTCCTGGCGCCGAGCTCGGGCACGGCGGTGGTCTGCGGCGCCGATATCACCGACGACCCCCTCGGGGCCAAGCGCCAGATCGGCTACTTGCCGGAGGGCGCGCCCTGTTATCCCGACATGACGCCGCTCGCCTTTCTGCGGTTCGTCGCGCACATCCGCGGATTTCGCGGCGCCCAGGCGCGCGAGCGGATCAACACCGCGATCGCCCGCACCGCGCTCGAGAGCGTGCTCACACAGCCCATCGAGACCCTCTCCAAGGGCTTCAAGCGCCGCGTCGGCCTCGCGCAGGCCCTGCTGCATGATCCGCCGGTGCTGATCCTCGACGAGCCCACCGATGGGCTCGATCCCAACCAGAAGCACGAGGTGCGCAAGCTCATCAACGTGCTGGCGCCGGAGAAGGCGATCATCATCTCCACGCACCTGCTCGAGGAAGTGGACGCCGTCTGCAGCCGCGCCGTGGTGATTGCCAACGGCAAGCTGGTCGCGGACGGCACGCCCGGCGAACTCGCCCAACGCTCGCGCCATCACAACGCCGTGCGCATCGAGATCGCCCGCCCCTCGAGCGGGGTTCCGGCGGCGCTCGCGCGGCTTCCGGGCGTGCTCTCGGTCGAGCCGGCTGACGATGGAGAAGGCGAGGCACTGATGGTCTTCCCGCGCGACGGCCGCTCCATCCTGGCGGAGGTCGCCGATCTCGCGCGGGCCGAAAGCTGGGAGGTGGCGGGGCTTCGGGTCGAGCGCGGACGGCTTGACGACGTGTTCCGCACCGTCACCTCGGCGGCGGGCTGAGCGCGGCACGATCATGGGCCACATCGCCGTCATCGTCCGCCGTGAGCTCGCGAGCTACTTCGCGACCCCGCTCGCTTACGTCTTCATCGTGATCTTCCTGGTGCTCGCGGGCGCGCTGGCCTTCTTCGTGGGCAATTTCTTCGATCGCGGCCAGGCGGATTTGCAGCCCTTCTTCACGTTCCATCCGTGGCTCTACCTCGTGCTGATCCCGGCGCTCGCCATGCGGCTCTGGGCGGAGGAGCGCAAGAGCGGCACCATCGAGCTGCTGCTGACACTCCCCATATCCATGACCGAGGCAGTGATCGGAAAATTCCTGGCGAGCTGGGCCTTCGCGGGCATCGCGCTGGTTCTGACGGTGCCTTTCTGGATCACCGTCAATTATCTGGGCCACCCCGACAACGGCGTGATTCTCGCCAGCTATATCGCGAGCTTCCTGATGGCGGGCGCCTTCCTCGCCATCGGCGCCTGCCTCTCCGCGCTCACCAAGAACCAGGTAATCGCCTTCGTGGTGACCGCGGCCGTGTGCTTCGTCTTCACGGTGAGCGGCTCGCCGATCGTGCTGGGCTTCATCAAGGGCTGGGCGCCCGAAGCGGTGCTGGGGACCGTCGCAGGATTCAGCTTCCTCACGCACTTCAACGCCATCATCCGGGGCGTCATCGATCTGCGCGATGCCGTGTTCTTCCTGTCGGTCATCGCATTCTTCCTCTATGCCAACGCGATCATCGTCGACCTCAAGAAGGCGGACTGAGCGGAGCGGCCGGGCATGAAAATTCCCTCCTTCTCGCGCCGCACTCTGGCCCTTCTGAGCCTCGCCTCGGCGGCGGTGCTGTTCGTGTCTGTGAACGTGATCGCGGGCCACGTCCTGCGCTCGGCGCGCGTCGACCTGACCTCCGGCCACATCTACACGCTCTCCGAGGGGACCGCGCGCACGGTCGCCGAGATCCAGGAGCCGATCACGCTGCGCTTCTACTATTCACGCCGTCTCGGCAACGAGATTCCTTCTTACGGCATTTATGCCCAGCGCGTGCGCGAGACGCTGGAGGAATATGCCGCGCGCGCCAAGGGCAAGGTCGATCTGCAGTTGATGGACCCGGAGCCGTTCTCGCCCGACGAGGACCGCGCGGTGGCGCTGGGCATCCAGGGCGTGCCGCTCGAGCAGGGCGGCGAGAAGGTCTATTTCGGGCTCGCCGCCACCAACTCCACCGACGACCAGGAGCTGATCCCGTTCTTCCAGCCCGAGCGCGAGCGCTTTCTCGAATACGACCTCACCAAGATGATCCACTCGATCGCGCGGCCGAAGAAGACCGTGGTCGGCCTGGTGACGGCGCTGCCGCTGGAGGGGAATTTCGCGGCGGCACTGCAGGGCCAACCGCTCCGGCCCTATGCGATCGTGAACCAGCTGCGCCAGCTCTACGAGCTGCGCACGATCTCGACCGAGTTCGACAAGGTCGAGCCCGACATCGATGTGCTCTTGATCGTCCACCCCCAGGGGCTGCCGGAGAAGACGCTCTACGCCATCGACCAGTTCGTGCTCGGCGGCGGGCGCGCGCTGGTGTTCGTCGATCCGCATTCCGAGACCCAGGAGATGCACCCGAACCCATACGCCCAGCGCGGTGGGCCGGCCGACAGCAATCTGGAGCCGCTCTTCAAGGCCTGGGGCGTCGAGCTCGAGCCCAAGGTGGTGGCGGGCGACGTGCAGGCCGCGCGCAAGGTCAATGCCGGCAGCGCCGTCTCGCCGGTGCCGGTTGATTACGTCGCCTGGCTCCAGCTCAAAGGCGACGCGCTCAATCACGACGACCTCGTGACCGGCGATCTCGACCAGATCAACATGGCGAGCGCCGGCATCCTGAAGCCCACGAAGGACGCCAAGACCACATTCGTCCCGCTGATCCAGACCTCGACCGAATCCGAGGAGATCCCGGTCGACAAGGTCGAGGGCATGCCCGACGTCGCGGGACTGCTCGATAATTTCAAGCCGAGCGGAGAGCGGTATACGCTCGCCGCGCGGATCAGCGGGCCGGCTCAGACCGCCTTCCCCGACGGCCCGCCCAAGCCCAAGGAGGAGCCGAAATCGGCCGACGCCCAGGCCGCGGCAACCGATGCCGCCAAGAAGGACGACCCGGCCGACTCCCCGCAGGTCAAGGAGGCGAAGCAGCCGATCAACGTGATCGTGGTCGGCGACACCGACGTGCTGGACGACCGCTTCTGGGCGCAGACCTCGGACTTCTTCGGCCAGCAGGTCGTGGTGCCCACCGCGAGCAACGGCGATTTCGTCGCCAACGCCCTAGAGGTTCTTGCGGGCGGCAACGATCTCATCAGCCTCAGGAGCCGCGGCACCGCGGCGCGGCCTTTCCTGGTCGTCAACCAGATCCAGCGCGCCGCCGAGGCGCAAAACCGCGCCAACGAGAAGGCGCTCGAGGACAAGCTCAAGGCGACCGAGGCTAAGATCAAGGACATCCAGCAGAACAAGGAGGGCACGGTCACTCTGACCGCCGAGCAGAGTCAGGCGATCGACAGTTTCCGCGGCGAGATGCTGCGCACGCGTCAGCAGCTGCGCGTGGTCCAGCGGGCGCTGCGGCAAGACATCGACCGGCTCAAGGGCGAGCTGGAGTTCTTCGACATCGCCTTCATTCCGATCCTCGTGGGGATCGTCGCGGTCGTGTTGGGCGCGGTGCGCATCAACCGGCGCAAGCGGCCGACCCTACACGCCTGAGCCGCGGAGAGAGCAGCACTCATGCACAGCAAGGGCGTGATCTCGTTGATGGCGGTGGCGGCGCTCTCCGTGGTTGTCGCCGCCGCGGTATCCATGACCGGCGGCGCCGTTCCCGTGGATCCCCTGGCGGGCAAGCCGGTGCTGGCGCGGGTCGCGGCCAAGCCGGAGGACGTCGCCAAGGTGATCGTGAAGCGATCAACCGGTACCGCCACCTTCGTTCGCCAGGGGAATGCCTGGTCGGTTGCGGAGAAGAGTGGCTATCCCGCGGACGCCGCCAAAATGCGCAAGATGCTGCTCGGGCTCGCCGAGATCACCTATGTCGAGCCGAAGACGGCGGAGCCCAACCTCTACAAGCGCCTCAATGTCGAGGACCCGAGCGCGCAGAAGAGCCAGTCTGCGCTGGTCGAGGTCTACGACGGGCAAGGCGGCGCGCTCGGCTCGGTGATCGCGGGCAGACGCCGCATCGACGAGCTCGGCGGCGGCGCCGACGGCGTCTACCTGCGGCTGCCGAACGACGCGCGCTCCTGGCTCGCGCGCGGCACGCTCGACCTCGACAGCGATATCGTGCAGTGGCTCGACCGGCGCATCGTCGATGTCGGCGAGAAACGCACCAAGCAAGCGGTGCTGCAGCAGCCGGACGGCACCACGCTCACCATCGACCGCGACAAGCCCGAGGACAAATTCGCGGCCAAGGACCTGCCGGCGAAGCGCAAACTCAAGAGCGACACCGGCATGGTCGAGCCCGCGACGGCGCTGCAGGCCTTCGACCTAACGGACGTCAAGGCCGCCAGCGAGGCGGCTTTTCCGAAGGACGGTATCAGCACTGCGACCTACACCACCTTCGACGGGCTTGCGGTCAAGGTCGAGCTGGCGAAGCTCGGCGAAAGCGACTGGATCCGGCTCTCGGCAACCGGAAGCGGCGATGACAAGGTCAAGGCCGAGGCGGACACGCTGAACAAACGCTGGTCGCCTTGGGTCTACGGCATCGCGCCCTACAAGGCCGGCGCGCTCCGCACCAAGGTGGATGATCTGCTCGAGCCCCCGCCCGTGCCTCAGGCCGGAGCCCAAAGCACCCCCGCAGCGCCGCTCCCGCAGAAGAAGTGAGCGAGCCCGCGCCGGTCTCGCCCTGCGTGGGCGTTTGCACACTCGACCCCGTGAGCCATTTCTGTATCGGCTGCGCCCGCACCATCGAGGAGATCGCGCGGTGGCCGGGCCTCAGCGCGGATCAGAAGCGCCGCATCATCGCGCAATTGCCGTCGCGCTTTGCGCAACCGCAGGGCAGGCATACCCAAAGCGGGCTCGGCTCCGGTTGATGCGGGCGCGCCCGAGCCCCATCTGCGCGGGGTGAGATCGCCCCCACTGCGGAGACGCCTGCTATGGCCGAGACCTCGTCCGCTGCTTCGACCAACGCCGCCCAGCGCGCGGTGACGCGCGTGATGCCCGGCATGCCCGCGAGCGATGGCGCCGGCGTGCGCCTGACCCGTGTCATCGGCCAGCCCGGCCTCTCCGAGCTCGACCCGTTCCTGCTGCTCGACGAGTTCCGCTCCGACAATCCCGGCGATTACATCGCGGGCTTCCCCGAGCATCCGCATCGCGGCTTCGAGACGGTCACCTACCTGATCGCGGGCCGCGTGCGGCATGAGGACAACAAAGGGCATAAGGGCCTGCTCACGGCGGGCAGCGTGCAGTGGATGACCGCGGGCCGCGGCATCGTCCATTCGGAGATGCCGGAGCAGGAGCAAGGTCTCCTCCAGGGCTTTCAGCTCTGGGTCAATCTGCACCGGCGAAGCAAGATGACGCCGCCGCGCTACCAGGAATACGAGCCCGGCGACATCCCCGAGGCGAAGCTCGCCGATGGCACCCGCGCGCGCATCATCGCGGGGCGATTTGCCGGCCGGAAAGGTCCGATCGACGCTGCCGCGACCGAGCCGCTCTACCTCGACCTCAGCCTAGCACCGGGGAGCGAGGTGCAGGTGCCGATCCCGACCGGTCATGCGGGTTTTGCTTACGTCTTCGAGGGCATCGCCAGGCTCGGCGCGACCGGCACCGCGGTGCCGCGCAGTTCGCTGGCCGTTCTCGGCGATGGCGGGAACCTGACGCTCCGCGCCGATGGAAGCACGGCGCGGCTCCTGGTCGTCGCGGGCAAGCCGCTTGGCGAGCCGGTGGCGCGCTACGGTCCTTTCGTCATGAATACGGAAGCCGAGATCCATCAAGCCGTCCGCGATTTCCAGGCGGGTCTACTTTAGACCGAACTAGGTGGTCACTCCACGGGCTGCGGGTATTTTCCGGTGTAGCCGGTTACCCGTGACGGTTGGGCTTCGGTGTAGCAATCAACGGATGCGAGCGTGCGGTAGCAGTACTGCACGGGTATCGACGGGGGTGGCGCATCTGCGGAAACCGGCGAGGGCTCGGTCGAGCGCCAGCGGCTCTGGGGCGGCGCGAATTCGGCGCGATCCTGCCAGGCATTGCAGGCGCCGAGCCCTAATGCCAGAAGCCCCAGGAGGAGAAGAGCGCGGTGCGGCACGGGCATGGGCGGAAGCTCTGCTTTCGATCGGGGCTTGCGAAAAGCGCACCCCAGCCTGATTTCTAGGGGTTAGTTCGTTAATCTTCCGTTTCCACGATCGGGACGCCCATGACCGCTCACAAATGCCTGTTTCCCGTCCTCGGTTTGGCGCTCCTGCTGGCGGCGTGCTCGAGCAAGCCGCAATGGGCCAAGCCGGGCGCCACCAGCGATGCCGTGAGCGACGATCTCGCGGAGTGCCGCGCGCTCGCCAGGGCCGCCACCCGACAGGATGCCGCGATCGACCAGGACATCCTCGCCACCCGGGGTCTCGATTGGGAGCGCAACAACACGCTCCAGGCCAAGAAATCGAACTTCGCTTTACAGGACCAGGGCCATGCCCGCGAGATCATCGCGGATTGCATGAGCGCCAAGGGCTATGTCCCCAGAGGCGCCAGCCCGGGCTGAGCACGCAGCCCATTGCAGTGCAGCAGCCGGTGTGTACCATGGCACGTCATGGTCGAGTTCACCCTCTCGACGCGGCGATGGACAGTGGTGTGGTTGGGGTACTACCCGCAGCAGCGCAGATCTTGGGTCTGAGATGACGGCCGACGGAACCGTTCACGTCGTCGACGACGACGAAGCGATCCGCGATTCCCTGACACTCCTCCTGCGTGTCGCGGGATTCACCGTCGCCTCTTACCCCTCGGCCGATGCTTTCCTGCTCACCGCGTCGCAAGGCGCCGGCTGCGTCGTGATCGACGTGCGCATGCCCGGAATGGGTGGCCTCGAGCTGCAGGAGGAGCTCACTCGCCGCGGCCGACGCATTCCCGTGATCGTGATGACCGGCCACGCTGAGGTGCCGCTCGCGGTCAAGGCTATGAAGGCGGGCGCCGTCGACTTCGTGGAAAAGCCGTTCGAGGAGCCGGCGATGCTGGCGGCGATCCGGCGCGCCTTCAGCCTGGGTCTCGAGACGGCGCGGGCCGAGGCCGAGGGCAATGAGATCGGCAGCCGGCTCGCGCAGCTGACGCCGCGCGAGCGCGAGGTCCTCGACGCGCTGGTCGCCGGCAAGCCCAACAAGATCATCGCCTACGAGCTCTCCATCAGCCCGCGCACGGTGGAGATCCACCGCGCCCGCGTGATGGACAAGATGGCGGCCCGCACGCTTTCTGACCTCGTGCGCATGGCGCTTTCCGCAGGGCTGGGGCCGAAGCCGGCCTGAACGGTGCCCAGCGTATGTTCCGATCAAGTCGGTTCGGAATATCGTTGAAATTCTTCCAGTTGTGGTTTGCTCCGCCGAGCAAGGTTCCATAAGGGGAATCACGTATCCTTGGCGGGCGGCAAAGCCCGTATGCTTCGCGTTGGTTGCGCAGACCGCGGCCGAGTACCCGGGCATGGACGTGACGCAGACGACAGGCACCTTGATCTTCATTGTCGACGACGACGACGCCGTACGCGATTCGCTGCGCCTGCTTCTGGAATCACACGGAATGATCGTGGCGGACTTCAACTCCACGGCCGAGTTCGACGCGGCCGATCGCCGGCATCCGCGCGCCTGTCTCATCCTCGATTTGCATCTGCCCGGCATGGGCGGGCTCGATTATCTGGCCTCTTTGGGGGAAGACGGGCGCGGGCTGCCGGTCATCATGGTGACCGGCCGCGGCGACGGCGCGTCCCGAGCGCGCGCAGCCGAGCTGGGCGCCGTCGCGTTCCTCGAGAAGCCGGTCGACGACCGCGAGCTCTTATCGGCGATAAACCGCGCGCTCGCCGCTGCCTGATCTTGAGCCTCGGGCGGTCGACGGACCGGAACCGTCTCTGTTGCTAGCTCTCCGGTTCGGAGGGAGTGGGTGTGCTGGTTTCAGGAAGCGCGGTTGCCCACTCCCGCATTTGAATCAAGCGCTCGAATTTTTCGGCCACCAGCAAGAGATCAAGCCGCACGGCCGGATCGGCGGTTGCCGCGGCGAGTTGTCGGCACGCCTGGGCCAAATCTTTGAGATGCTGAGTGCGCGATGGCATGGCGGCCCACACAGACGTTCCGTTCGGCCGCACCATACAATGAAGGGCCACGCCGGGCTCACCGAGAGTTATGTCAAATCAGGTACCTAGTTAACGAAGTGCGCGTTTGCGGCCCAAAATGTGGCGCTTAATCGGTAGTCGAGCTGAGACTGCGCGCGCTGGCTCTGCAAATGCCGCTACGTACTATTCCTTAGGTACTTTCCCGAATTTCGGCCGGCTTCGCGCGGGGGTAGACCTCCGATTGCACGGGGGACACCACGCGTGCGTGAGGGGAAACCGCCATGCTGAGCGCCAGTCATCGCGATGCCAAAGGCAGCGTTTCCGCGCTGGCCGCCGCCGATCCGAATCCCACCCAGGTCGATGAAAACGGGCTCGGCATCCTCGACACCCTCGGAAGCGTGGTGCTGCTGACACGAGACGCGACGCTCTTCCGCGAGGGCGATGCCGCGGAGTTCTATTACAAGGTCGTCTCCGGAGCGGTTCGGAGCTGCAAGCTGCTGGCGGACGGCCGGCGCCACATCACGGATTTCTTCCTGGCCGGCGATTTCATCGGCGTCGAGGCTCTCAATACGCACGGCACCACTGCCGAGGCCGTCAACGATGCGACGGTGGTCCGCTATGAGCGGGGCATGATCGACGCCCTGGTCTCGCGCAGCCCGCGCGTTGGCAGGTTCCTGCTGGGCCGCGTGTGCGCCGAGCTTTCCGAGGCGCGCTCGCGCATGCTGTTGTTGGGCCGCATGAGTGCCCGCGAGCGTTTGG
>DATMMM010000341.1:0-6837 GCA_035569735.1 Allostellaceae bacterium
GCCAGAGCTCGCGATGCGGTCCGCGCGGATTGTCGCGCAGGTAGACGTAGTCCGCGAACGCGGCCTCGCCGGCATCCGGCGCCGGACGGCGGACCGTGGCGTCGCCCGAGTAGGTGAACTCGACGTGGTCACGCGCGCCGCACCAGGGGCACTCGATCAGCAGCATGAGCCGTGCCCCCTAATGCGCATTGGGTGTCGGTCCAGCGCCGCGCTCGTCGATCACCGCGCCGCGCGCGAAGCGGTCGAGGGTGAAGGCTTCGTTGAGCGGGTGCGGCCGGTCCTGCGCGATCGTATGGGCGAACACGAAACCCGAGGCGGGCGTCGCCTTGAAGCCGCCGTAGCACCAGCCGCCGTCGATATAGAGCCCTTCGATCGGCGTCTTCCCGATGATCGGGCTGCCGTCCATGGTCATGTCCATGACGCCGCCCCAGAGCCGCATCATACGGAGCCGGCTCATCATCGGCAGGACCGCGAGCCCGGCCGAGAGCGTGTGCTCGACCAATGGCAGGTTTCCGCGCTGGGCGTAGCTGTTGTACATGTCGATGTCGCCGCCCATGACCAGCTCGCCCTTGTCGGACTGGCTCACGTAGAAATGCCCGACGCCGAAGGTGACGACGGTGTCGAAGAACGGCTTCAGCGGCTCCGAGACGAAGGCCTGCAGGACATGGCTCTCGATGGGCAGCCGCAGCCCCGCCATGGCGGCGACGTGGCTGGAGTGCCCCGCGACCGCGAGCCCGACCTTGTCGGCAAGGATCGTGCCGCGGGTGGTCTCGACGCCGCGCACGCGGCCCTGCTCCACGCGGATCCCCGTCACCTCGCAATTCTGGATGATGTCGACGCCGCGGCGGTCGGCGGCGCGCGCAAAGCCCCAGGCGACGGCGTCGTGCCGCGCGGTGCCGCCGCGTCTCTGCAGCAGACCGCCATAGATCGGGAACCGCACGTGGTCGGAATAGTCGAGCATTGGCACCATGCGCTGCACCGCGGCCCGGTCCAGCAGTTCTGCGTCGATGCCATTGAGGCGCATGCCATTGCCGCGCCGCGCAAAGGCGTCCATCTGCGAGTCCGAATGCGCGAGATTGATCACGCCGCGCTGGCTCACCATGGCGTTGTAGTTGAGGTCGCGGCTCAAACCCTCCCAGAGCTTCAGCGAGAACTCGTAGAAATGCGCGTTGGGCTCAAGCAGGTAGTTCGAGCGGATGATGGTGGTGTTGCGCCCGGTGTTGCCGCCGCCGAGATAGCCTTTCTCCAGCACCGCCACGTCGGTGATGCCGTGCTCCTTGGCGAGGTAATAGGCGCTGGCGAGCCCGTGCCCGCCCCCGCCGATGATGATCACGGAATAGCGCGGCTTCGGCGCGGGGTCGCGCCAGGCCCGCGGCCAGTGCCGATGCCCGGTAAGCGCGTGCCTGGCGAGGGAAAATGCGGAATACGAAAGAGCCATGCCCCAGACCGAACTCGCCTGCCGCCTCTTGGGTGCGGATCAGGACCCACGCATGCTAATAGGCTGCGAGCCCAACGCCATCAATATTTTTCGCTGGCGGGATTGCGCCGTGTCCCTCCTGTTCCCGGGAGCCTTGGATGAAACTCACCTCCGCCAGCATCTATATAGCGCACATCGACGGGCGGCACCCCGTTGTGGTGGAGCTGCGCACCGACGACGGTGTCACCGGGCTCGGCGAGGCGGCGATCGCCTATGGGGTCGGCGAGACCGCGGCGGCCGGGATGATCAAGGACCTCTTTGAGCACATCGTGCGGGGCCAGGACCCCTTCCGGGTCGAGGCGGTCTGGTCGTACATGTCGCTCCTGGACTCGCGATCGTTCCGGGCTCGCGGATTTTGTTGAGCGAGACTCAACAATCGCATGCTCGACTGCAGTGAGGCGCAGGCGGAACCCGGTCCCGCGCCTGGGCCAGGCAGGGGTCCGCATCAATCGCAAATTGGGTCAGCAGAGCCAATATAGTGAATGGAATCAAGGATGGGAGTCGGCAAAAAAATCGGGTTCAAAGAGCCGGAGCTCGAGATCAAGGACGGCCACCTCGCCATTCCCGATCGGCTGGGCTTCGGCGTCGAGCTCGACCGCAAGCGCATGGCGCCGTTCCTGTGGGCGGAGTGCAAGTAGAGGTCGCAGTCTGAAGCCCCTCTCCGGCGCGTGGGCGATGGAGTATAATCGAGCGGGAGGCGAGCCATGTCGTTCGAGGGATTCCCCGGCCGGGATGTCCGCGCCAAGCTCGATCACCCCGTGATCGATGCGGACGCGCATATCGTCGAATGCGATTTCGCGCATCTCGATTTCGTGCGCGAGATCGCGGGGCCCGAGATCGCCAAGGCGGTGGCGGTGACCGGGGCCTCGCACGGGCCCACGGTGCGCGGGTTCTGGTGGGGACTGCCCTCGGGACCGCATACGGGCGACCGCGCGATGGCGCAGCTGCCGCGCTATTTCCGCTCGCGGCTCGACGAGCTCGGGATCGATTTCGCCCATTGCTATACGACGCGCGGGCTCGGCCACATCCATCAGCCCGACGAGGCTGTGCGGCGTGCGAGCTGCCGGGCGCTCAACATGCTCTATGCCGAGATGTTCGCCGAGGTCGGCGATCGCCTCCGGCCGGTGGCAGTGATCCCGACCTATAGCCCACAAGAGGCGATCGAGGAGCTCGAGTTCGCCGTCAAGACGCTCGGCCACAAGGCAATCATGATCGGGACGGAGCTTCGCGGCCCCGCGCGAAAAGCGTCCGGCGGAGATCCGTTCCTGCAGCCCGCGCAGATGACGCGCTCGATCGCGATGGATTCGCCCCACGACTACGACCCGTTCTGGCGCAAGTGCATCGAGCTCAAGGTGGCGCCGGCCTGCCACAGCTCGTCTCGGGGACCTAACGCCTATCGCGCCTCGCCCAGCAATTACGTGTTCAATCACCTCGGCGATTTCGCCAACGGCTCGGAATTCTTCTGCCGCTCGCTGATCATGAGCGGGGTGACGCGGCGCTTCCCAGGGCTCAGCTTCGCCTTCCTGGAGGGCGGCGTCGCCTGGGCCCTCACCCTGCTCAATGACATCGTCGAGCATTGGGAGAAGCGCAATCTCGAATCGCTCAAGCGCAATCTCGACCCTGCCAAACTCGATGTCGATCTGCTGGAGCGGCTGTTCCGGGAGTTCGGCGACGCGCGGCACACGCCCGAGCGCATCCGCGCCCGCCCGCACGCCGGCTTTTCCTCGACAACGCTTCCCGACAACGCCGACGAATTCGCGGCCTGCGGCTTGAGCGAGATCCGCGAGCTCCGCCAGCTCTTCGTCGATCCCTTCTATTTCGGCTGCGAGGCGGACGACCGGATGGTCAGCGTCGCCTTCAACCGGCGACTCAATCCCTTGGGAGCGATGCTGAAGCCGCTGTTCGGCTCGGATATCGGGCACTGGGACGTGCTCGAGGCCGCGAGCGTGCTCACGGAAGCCTGGAATTTAGTGACGGCCAAACTGATCACCGCGGAGAATTTCCGCGACTTCACCTTCGTCAACCCGGCGATGCTGCACCTCTCGATGAACGCGGATTATTTTCGGGGCACGGTAGTGCAGGACGCGGCGGCAGAGCTGCTGCGGGAGCGGGCGCGGTAGGTCTGCCGGGGGCGCTACTCCGCCGTCGCCTGATCCAGTATGCGAGCGACATGGAGGGCTTCGCGATTGGCGCCGTCGCGGATCTGGTGGCGGCAGCTGGTGCCGCTGGCGGCAAGCACGGTGGCGGCATCGGCGGCGCGCATTCTGGGCAATACGCCGAGCTCGCCGATTTTGAGCGACATCTCGTGGTGCTCGGCCTCGTAGCCGAAGGCGCCGGCCATGCCGCAGCAGGTGGACTCGAAGGTCTCGACCGCGATGCCCGGCACGGATTTGAGCGCGGCGACGCTGGCGCCGAGCGTATTGAAGGCCTTCTGGTGACAGTGGCCGTGCAGCAGCACTTTGGCAGGCGCGTGGCGGCCGGGTGCAAGCTTGAAGCGGCCAGCGGCGGATTCGTCGGCGACGAATTCCTCGAAGAGCTTGGCGTGCGCCGCGAGCGCCTTTGCCTCCGGGCCGGGCAAGAGGCCAAGGAATTCGTCGCGCAGAGTGAAGAGGCAGGAGGGCTCAAGACCGACGATCGGCTCGCCGCGGTCGAGATGCGGCTTGAGCGCCGCCAGCATGCGGCGCGCCTCGGCTTTCGCCTCCGCGACGAGACCGGTCGCGAGGAACGTGCGCCCGCAGCAGAGCGGTCGCTCGCGCGGCGGCGCCGCCTCGATCACGCGATAGCCGGCGCGGCGCAGCACGCGCTCCGCAGCGCGCGCGTTCTCTGGTTCGAACCAGCGGTTAAACGTGTCGACGAAGAGCACGACCTCTCTGCCCGACCCCGCCGGCACGTCCGCGCGATAGGGGCGCGAGCTCCAGGCCGGCAGCTTGCGCTTGGCGCTGAGGCCGGTGAGCCGCTCCCCGAGCGCCGCGAGCGCGGGCACCCGGTTTCTCAGGTTGAGGAGCGGCGCCAGCGCCGAGGCGATGCGGGCATAGCGCGGCAGATAGGCCACCAAACGGTCGCGCAGCGTGAGCGGATGCATCCTGCGGTACTGGTGCAGGAACTCGATCTTCATGCGCGCCATGTCGACGCCGGTCGGGCATTCGCGCTTGCAGCCCTTGCAGGAGATGCAGAGCACCATGGTCTCCTTCATGGCCTCGGAGGCGAGCGCGTCGCGCCCGAGCGCGCCAGATAGCGCGAGCCGCAGAGTGTTGGCGCGGCCGCGGGTCAGGTGCTGCTCCTCCATCGTGGCGCGATAGGAAGGACACATGACGCCAGCGTCCGCCTTGCGGCATTCGCCATTGTTGTTGCACATCTCGGCCGCGCCGGCGAAGCCGCCCCACTCCGACCAGTCGAGCGCGGTATCGACGGCCTCGGTGCGGTAATCCGGCTTGAAGCGGAAGAGCGAGCGGTCGTCCATCTTGGGGGGCCGCACGATCTTGCCG
Source organism: Allostellaceae bacterium (assembly GCA_035569735.1). Classification (GTDB taxonomy): domain Bacteria; phylum Pseudomonadota; class Alphaproteobacteria; order ATCC43930; family CGMCC-115725; genus DASZHJ01. Next base: position 4,963 of record DATMMM010000341.1, read on the forward strand.
GGGTTGAAGAGCCCGCCGGGATCGAAGCTGTCCTTCACCTCCTCGAAGGCGCGCACGATGCGTGAGCCGAACATGGGCTCGTGGAACTCCGAGCGCACGAGCCCGTCGCCGTGCTCGCCGGAGTGCGAGCCCTTGTACTCCCGCACCATCGCGAAGGTCTCTTCGGCGATGGTGCGCATCTTTTTGACATCGATGTCCTGCTTGAGATTGAGCACCGGGCGCACGTGCAGACAGCCGACCGAGGCATGCGCATAAAAAGTTCCGTAAGTGCCGTGCTTCTTGAAGATGTTGGTGAGCCGGTCCGTGTAGTCCGCGAGGTCGTCGAGCGAGACAGCGCAGTCCTCGATGAAGGAGATCGGCTTCCCGTCACCCTTCATGGACATCATGATGTTGAGACCCTGCTTGCGCACCTCCCAGACCGCGCTCTGGAAAGCGGGATCGGTCGCCTCGACCACGCCCTCGGGCAATCCGAGATCGCCCATCAGCTCGACCAGGCGACGCAGGCGCCGGTTGTTCTCGTCGGCATCGTCGCCCGCGAACTCCACCAGCAGCAGCGCCTCGGGCTCGCCCCGGACGAAGCGGTCGACCACCGGCCGGAACATCGCGATATCGCGGGCGAGCTCGACCATGGTGCGGTCGACCAGCTCGACCGCGGTGGGCTCGAGCGCCACGATCACCTTGGTGGACGCCATCGCCTTGTAGAAGGTCGGGAAGTGGCAGATGCCCAAGACTCGATGCGCTGGGATCGGCTGCAGATCGAGCTCGATCTCGCTGAAAAAGGCGAGCGTGCCCTCGGAACCCACGAGCAGATGGGCCATGTTGTGGCCCTGATCCGCGATCATGTCGATGTTGTAGCCGCCGACGCGGCGCAGCAGCTTCGGGAAGCGGCGCTCGATCTCGTCCGCCTCGCGGTTGTGGAGCGCGCGCATCTGGCGCACGAGCTTGCGATAGCGCTCCGGGCTCGCGCTGTCGTCAAAATTGCCAGGCATCTCGCCCATGGCGACCGCGGTGCCGTCGGCGAGGATCGCGTCGATCGCGCGGACGTTGTGGACCATGTTGCCGTAGCGGAGCGAGCGCGCACCGCAGCTGTTGTTGGCGGCCATGCCGCCCAGCGTCGCGCGGTTGCCGGTGGAGACATCGACGGGGAAGAAGAGCTTTTCCGCGCGCAGCGCTTTATTCAGCTGGTCGAGCACCAGGCCCGGCTGCACCCGCGCGCGGCGGGCGGCCTTGTCGACGGAGACCAGCCGGTTCATATAGCGCGAGCAGTCGAGGACGAGTGCTCGGCCCACAGTCTGGCCGCATTGCGAGGTGCCGCCGCCGCGCGGTAGTACGGGTATGCCGGCATCGCGTGCGATCGCGAGGGCCGCCACCACATCCTCCTTGTCGCGCGGCACCGCGACGCCCACGGGCTCGACCTGATAGATTGAGGCGTCGGTGCTGTAGCGGCCTCGGCTCGCGGCATCGAACAGGACCTCGCCGCGGAGCGCCGATCTGAGCCGCCGCTCGAGGGCGGGATCGCCCGGCGTGCCTCGTCCGACGCTGCTGGTCCCGTCCGCCATGCTCGTCCTTTGCCACCGAACTCTGCGGCAATTTGGGCTCGCACTGCGTCAAAAAGCAAGGCGCGGGGCTCTTGCGGCACTCGCCGTTTGACGGCAAGGTTCGCCCAGAACAGGTTCGAGGAGAGACGTATGACAGCGCGTAGCGGCCGGCATTTCCTGCAGATTCCCGGGCCCACGAATGTGCCGGACCGGGTGCTGCGCGCGATCGACCGCGCCACCATCGATCATCGCGGCCCCGATTTCTTCGCGCTCGCGAAGGACACGATCGCGGGGATGAAGCGGATCTTCCGCACGGCGGGTCCGGTCGCGATCTACG
>DATMMM010000342.1:0-5286 GCA_035569735.1 Allostellaceae bacterium
CGCTCAGGCTCAGGCTCATGGGATCCTCCTCTCGGTTATGATTGCCGCATGACGAGGCTTGCGGCTTTGGCGCGGAGGTCGTCGGGAATCGCCGTCGAGCGCCGCGCCTCCAGGTCGAAATGCACGCCGGACTGCCTGAGCGTCGCCACGCGTCGTCCGCTTCCGGCATCGCTCACGCGGTGGACCATGCGCACGGACGAGGTGCCGAGCTGCATGAGACCGCTGATCACCGTGAGCGCGTCGCCCGCGACAGGTTCCGGTCCTTCCAGTCTGAGCGTCATCTCGAAGGTGGAGAAGCCGCGGCGGAACTCGCGCAGATAGTCCGGCGAGAGCCCCATCGCGGTCAGCAGCTGGATGCAACCGATCGAGCTGCGGTGGACGTAGCCGGCGAGCCCCAGACGGCCGGCCCAGCCGAGCTCCGCCGGCCGCACGCGGTCGCGCGCGGTCACGATCAAGCCGCCGGCCGCGTCGTCGGCGAAGCCCGGATCCTGCTTCGAGCTCTCCCACGATATTCGATGCGTCTCGAGCGCCGCGCGCTCCGCGGCGGAGAGCGCCGCGCTCCCGGCCTTCGCCTGCACCTGCTCCTCGATCGTCGTGCACGCTTTTCCGGTGGCGGAGTTGATCAGGCGGTGGCCGAGGCGCAGTCCTGCGTCCGTCAGCGCGACGACGCCGCTTTCGATGTGGAACGCTTCGCCCGCCCTGAGCTCGGAGACGAAGCGCGCGAGGTAATCGGTCGACTGCCAGCTTTGGGGAATGGCAAACATCTCGCGCGCGCTCGCCGAGGCGTCGGCGATGCGGTCGAAGTAATAGGCGACGGTGAAATGCCCGAAGCTGTCGCACTCCCAGGCTTTCACCATACTGCGGTGGGTCTCGATCCCTGCGGTGCTCATCTTGCTCTCGCTCAGACGGGGATACGGTAGAGGCGGATCGCGGTGTCGTGAAAGAGCTTGCGCTGATCCTCCGCGGGCAGCTCCGCGACCGCGGCCTCGAACCCCGCGAAGATCGCATCGAAACTCGCGACCAGGCGGTCGACAGGATAGTTGCTGGCAAAGCAGCAGCGGTCGGCTCCAAAAATGCGGATCGCGTCCCGGATCACCGGCGCATTGGCGGCAAGGCCCCAGGGCTGACCCTTGACGCCGAAGCCCGAGATCTTGAGCGCGATGTTGGGCTCGGCGGCCGCGAGCTCGAGCGCCGCGCGCCAATCGCGCAGCCCCTCGGCCGTGCGGTCCACCGGCAGGCCCGTGTGGTTGATCACGATGGAAATCCCGGGGAAGTCGCGCGCGAGCTCGGCGGCCTCGGCCAGATGCCAGTAGGGCATCTGCAGGTCGAAGGAGAAGCGGTACCGGCCCAAGAGCGCATAGCCCGCGCGCCATTTCGGATCGTCCATGGACCCCGGCGCGCCGCGCAGGACGTCGCGGGGCGAGGGTGCGGCCGCGGGCTTATGGCGGATGCCGCGGACGAAATCGAAACGGGCTTGTGCCTGCAGCACGCCGGCGGCATCCGCGCGATCGAGCCCCGCATGCGCCACCGCGACCGTAGGCAGGCCGGTGCGCTCCCGGAGCGCCGCCAGCCAGCGGGTCTCGGCGACGGGATCCCCGGGGTCCCATTCCGCTTCGACGTGAACGGTCGCCGCCACGCGCCAGCCTCGCGTGTCGGTAGCATAGTGCTCCGGAAGATAATTCCGGCGCAGCGCCCGCGTATCGCCGTAACGAAAGCCGGACGGCGGCGGCTCGTCCTGCAGCCAGGGATAGCGCCCGCTGTGCAGATCCCAGAAATGCTGGTGCGCGTCCACGATGGCGGGGCTCTCCATCCGGGTCAGGACCGCCGCTCATAAAGCCGCGCGACCGAGGCGGAATCCGCCATCTCGTTGCCTTGGCCGACGTAGCGCTCGTACTGTCCGACCGCCTGCTCAATCACCGGAAGCTCGCAGCCCGCCGCGCGCGCGAACTCCTTCACGTTCTTCATGTCTTTCAACAGCTGGCGCGCGTAGGAGCGGGGCGGATCGAAGTCGCGCGCCGCCATTTGCGGATAGATCTTGCGCAGGAGATTGCTGTCGGCATGGCCGCCCGCGAGGCACTCGGGCAGCTTGGTCGCGTCGATTCCGGCGGCCTCGGCCAAAGCCAAGGCCTCGGCCATCACCACGTAGCCGGTGCCGACGATCGCCTGGTTGAGGATTTTCGCGGTCTGCCCGGCACCCACGGGACCCACATGAGTGAAATTTCCCGCGAGGTGCGCCATCACGGGCGCGATCTCCGCGATATCCGCGGTGTCGCCGCCGGCCATCACGGCCATCGTGCCGTCCCGCGCGGCGGGCGGACCGCCGGAGACCGGCGCATCGATCCAGCGCATGCCGTTCGCCGCGCCGAGCTTCGCCGCGACGTCGCGGGCGACGTCTGGGTTTATGGTCGAGAGATCGATCACGATCTTGCGCGACCGCGGCGCGTTTGCAAGCCCGTGCTCGCCGAAGACGCAGTTCCGGACGGCAGCGGCGTCGAGCACGCACATCAGCACGAGCTCGCTGTCGGTCGCCACCGCGGCGGGCGTCGCCGCCCGCACGGCACCCGCCGGCACGACGCGGGCGTAGCGGTCCTCGGTCAGGTTCCAGACCGTGACGGGCCAGCCGCGCTCCAGCAGCCGGAGCGTCATCGCCTCGCCCATGAGGCCGATGCCGACGAAACCGAGCCGCGGTTTTCCGGTCATCTTCCGGCTCAACCTTCGTGCGTCTTGGCGGTCAGCCGGTCGAGCCAGGCGAGCGCCAGCGCCGAGGTCACGAAGGTCAGGTGCACGATCACGCGCCAGAGCAGCTTGTCGTCCGTGATATCCTCGATCTCCAGGAAGGCCTGCAGCAGGTTGATGGCGGAGATCACCACGATGGCAACGGCGACCTTCACCTTCACGGACCCCGCATCGAGCTTCGCAAGCCAGCCGAGCTGCGCGGAGACGCTTTGGATGTCGAGCCGCGAGAGATAATTCGCATAGCTGCTGAGCATCACCATCACGATCAAGCTCGCGACCAGCGCGAGATCGACCATGCCGAGTGCCTCGATGATCAGCTGTGCACGCGGCGCCTCGATGACGCCGCGCGCCGCGCGCCAGAGCTCCTGGAAGAATTGCACGATGAACAGCACGAGCAGCAGCGCCAGTCCGAGATAGAGCGGTGCTAGCAACCAACGCGCCGCGATCAGCGTGCGCTCGATCAGTCGCTCCATACTCGCCCCCGCTGGTTCCACCGACCGTTGCCGCTCACGAGAATTCGAGGACGGCGCCCATGGCATCGCGCGACGAGACCTGGAGCGCCCCCTCCGGTCCGTTACGCACCGGCACGCCCGAGCCCGCCAGGAAGCCGGCCGTGGCGCCGCGATCCCTCACGCGAAACCGCACCGCCACCACATAAGGCGGCGCCAGCGCGAGTATGGGATCGCCGGCGAAGCGATCGGCGGCCGCCGCGGGTCTCAGATACTCGATTGCGCGGGATGACTCGCCGAGCGCCCGCTTGAACAAGCTCTCGAAGGCCGCGCCCGCGTCGACGACCGTGAGCCCCGCGAGGTCCGTGACGCCGTTGGCCTGCTCGAGGTACTGAGGCAGCCAGACCAGCTCCGGCGTCTTGTGCTCGCAGAAGAACACCCGGACGCCCGCCAATGCGGCGTTATCGAGCTCGGTGGTGGTGAAGCGCGCCTCGCGCTGGCCCTCGTGAGTGTCCACGGGCCGGCCGAAATCCACGGGCTCGGCGGCACTGAGCCCGAGCTTGCGCATCTCCGCGAAGGTCTGCCGCGCGTCGGCGGTGCGGAGTGCCACACCCGCGATGCCCTCGCGCATCCGAAGGAACCGCTCGAGCGCCGGCCGGGCCTGCGTCCCCTGGCCGAGCAGCTCGAGGTAGTCCTCGGCGAACATGGCGCAGTGGTTGTACGAGCCGAGCTTCAGATGATGCCCCCGCGGGGTCAGCGCGAAGCCGAGACGGCGGTATTGCGCCTCGGCGCGGTCGAGGTCGCGGGCGGCGATGACGATATGGTCGATGCCGCGCGAGGGCCGGTTCCGAGCGCCGCTCACGCGGACGTGCCGCGGTCAGTCTCGATGTCGACCGTCATCGGTTACGCCCCCTTCAGTTGTTCGATGTCGAGTTTGACCATCTTGAGCATCGCCGCCATGACCCTTTTTCGCTTCTCCGGATCTTTGTCCTGCAACAGCTCCGGCAAGACGGTCGGCACGATCTGCCATGAGAGGCCGTATTTGTCCTTGAGCCAGCCGCATCGGACTTTTTCGCCACCCTCCGACAGCCGCTCCCAGTAGTGGTCGACCTCCTGCTGAGTCTCGCAGTCGACCACGAAGGATACGGCCGGAGAGAAGGCGTAGTTCGGGCCGCCGTTCAGCGCGACGAATTTTTCGCCGTCGAGCTCGAAGGCGACGGTCATCACCGATCCCTGGGTGCCCGGTCCTGCCTCGCCGTATCGGCTGACGCTCAGGATCTTCGAGTTCTTGAAGACGGACACGTAGAACCGTGCGGCTTCCTCGGCCTTGCCGTCGAACCACAGGAAGGGCGTGATCTTCTGCATTCCCTACGGGCTCCTCGTGACAGCGGAGATCAAACCACGTGATCGGGCACCAGCTCGCAGGGATAGGCGGGATCCCCGGTCTCCACCTGGATGGTCGCGTGCTGGATCGCAAAGCGCTCGCGCAGCTCGACCGCGAGCTGCGCCAGCATGGCGTCACCGGGATGACCCGCCGGCATGACCAGATGGCAGGTCAGCGCGGTCTCCGTCGTGCTCATGGGCCATATGTGGAGGTCGTGGAGTTCGACGACGCCGGGGAGGCCGCCGAGATGGCGGCGCACGGCTTCGGGATCGATCGCGGCCGGCACGGCGTCGAGCGCGAGCCGCATGGACTGGCGCAGCAGGTCCCAGGCGCCCACCACGATCACCGCGACGATGACCAGCCCCGCGGCGGGATCGATCCAGACCCAGCCCGTCGCCATGATCACCGCGCCCGCTGCCACCACCCCAACCGAGACCAGCGTGTCGGCGGCCATATGAACGTAGGCGCTCCGGACGTTGAGATCGCCGTGCCGGCCGCGCAGGAAGAGCAGCGCCGTGATCCCGTTGACGACGATGCCGACGGACGCCACCACGACGACCGTAAGGCTTGCAACGGGCCCTGGCTCGATCAGGCGTTGCACGGATTCGAGCCCGATCGCGCCCACGGCGATGAACAAAATCACCGCGTTCAAGAGCGCCGCCAGGATCGAGGAGCCGCGATAGCCATAGGTGAATCGTGTGCTCGGCCGCTGCCGCG
>DATMMM010000343.1:0-3231 GCA_035569735.1 Allostellaceae bacterium
GGCGTTGATCCGGCGCACCGGCAGCGGCGCGGTCAGCCGCTCATGCGCCTCTCCGTCGACGTGGCCCGTGCCCACGACCTGGCCCGCCTGCCTCAGTTGGGCCCATCCCCACTCAACCGGGTTCCGAATATGCATGGCGTCCTCCCAAGGGTCCGACATCCCGGGGGCCGGCTCTATTCCCGCGCCCTCGGGGCGCCGCCCCGGCGATTCAATATAGACCGAGATCGGGGTGATGCAGCTCCTGTCCGCCCCGGAACCGCCTCCGCCGCGCCCGGGTTTGATGGAGGAACGGCCGGGAAGGACCCGGATCCTGCCGCCGTAACGAAGAGTTAACCATATTTGGTTAAAGCCGGAAGGGAGCCGAAATCACGCGACTCGTTGACTTTCCCGGTACTTCCAGGCCTTGATTGAAGCGGAATTCGAAGGAGAGAGCTCTCATGCCCCGCCCTAGCTGGTCCGGCCATCTTCGGGTCTCGCTGGTGACGTGCCCGATCGCGCTGTCGCCGGCCACCACCGAGGCCGACCGCATTCGGCTCAACCAGATCAACCCGAAGACCGGCAACCGCATCTCGCTGAAGCCGGTCGATGCCGAGACCGGCGAGCCCGTCGAGCGCGGCGACATCGTCAAGGGCTACCAGTACGAGAAGGGGCAGTACGTCGTTCTCGACAAGTCGGACCTCGACGACCTCCAGATCGAGTCCACGCGCATCCTCGATCTCACCTCCTTCGTCGACCGCGCCTCCGTCAACGAGCTTTTCGTGGAGACGCCCTACTACGTCTATCCCGAGGGCAAGACCGGCGTCGATGCCTTCCGCGTGATCGCCCAGGCGATGCGCAACCGCAAGAAGGTCGGCATCGGCAGCATCGTGCTGACCTCGCGCGAGCATCCCGTGATGGTCGAGCCGCACGAGGAAGGCCTGATGATGTGTCTTCTGCGCACCGCCGAGGAAGTGCGCCAGGCCGAGTTCGACCTGCCCAAGGACAAGCTCGATCCCGAGATGGTGCGCATGGCCGAGGAGATTACGGATCGGCTCAAGGGCAAGTGGGAGCCCGCGAAGTTCCGCGACCGCTATCAGGACGCGCTCCACGAGCTGATCGAAGCCAAGGTGAAGGGCCTGCCGCGCGAGAAGCGCCCGACGGCACCGGAGCCCAGCAACGTCGTCGACCTCATGGCCGCCTTGAAGAAGAGCCTCGCCGCCAAAGCGGGTGCCGCGCAGGAGCCCGCCGGTCCCGCCAAGCCCAAGCGCGGGCGCCAACAGGACCGCCGGCAGGGCAGCATGCTGCTGCCGGTCGCCGGCGGCGGCCGCAAAGCCGCCGCCGCGGCGGCGCAGCGCGAGGAGCGAGAGGAGGCTCCGAGCAAGAGCCGCAAGCGCCGGAAGGCCTCGTAACCGCTGGCGGGGGGACGCATGGCCAATCACACGCTCACGAAAGCCTACAAAGCCTGGCTCGAGGCTCTTCAGAACATGCGGTCCGCGCTCACCGCCAACCCCCTGGTCGCCGACCCCCTGATGGCCTCGGCCCAGGTCTTCGAGGACGTCGGCCGCATGATGTTCGGCGCCGCCGACCAACTGAAGAAGCGGAGCCGCAAGCGCGCCAAACCCAAGCGCACCTCCGCTCGCAAGAAGCCGACTGCTCGTCCCCGCCGCCGCGCCCGCAAGAGCTGAGGCTGGCACAACGTCACTGCGTCCTTCGACACGCTCGCTTACGCGAGCGCGCTCAGGATGAGGCTGCTTTTTTTCGTGGCATCAACAACTTCCTCACCCCGAGAGTCCGGCAAATTTGGTAACGGCATAAAGAACAGTCCTCATCCTGAGCGCACTCGCGCAGCGAGTGTGTCGAAGGACGCACCGCCCGCGATCCACCAACAGGAGGCGCCCATGACTCTCCACGGCATCATTCCGCCGATGACCACGCCCTTCGGCGCGGACGGCGAGCTGAAGCTCGATCTCGTGCGGGGGCAGGTGGATTGGCTGGTGGGGCAGGGCGTTCACGGCCTCGCCGCCGGCGGCAGCACGGGCGAGGGGCACACGCTCGATTCCGCGGAGTTCCGCGATCTCGTCGCGGCCACCGTCGAGGCGGCAGGGGGCCGTGTCCCCGTGATCGCCGGCATCATCGTCGACAGCACGCGGGACGCGATCCGCCGCGCGCGCCTGCTGCACGACATGAAAGTCGCCGCCCTGCAGGTGACGCCCGTGCATTACCTGTTCCGGCCCGACGACGAGGCGATGCTGGCGCACTTCAAGACCGTCGCCGAGGAAACCGGCATGCCCGTCATCATCTACAACGTGGTGCCGTGGTCCTACCTCTCGCCGGAGCTGCTGGTCCGCATCATGCGCGCGGTGCCCGGCGTGATCGGCGTCAAGCAGAGCGCGGGCGACCTGAAGCTCGTGGCCGATCTCCTGAATACGGCCGATCCCAACCATCTCATCCTGAGCGCGGTCGACGCGCTGCTCTATCCGAGCTTCGCGCTCGGCGCGCACGGCTCGATCGCGGCGATCCTGACGGCGGCGCCGCGCGCCTCAGTCGAGCTCTGGAACGCGGTCCAGGCGGGCGACCACGGCCGCGCGCTCGACCTCCACCGCAAGCTGCTGCCGCTCTGGAACGCGATCGTCGGCGACAATCTCCCCGCCTGCACGAAGGCCGCGCAGACCCTCCAAGGCTGCGAGGCCGGTCTCCCGCGCGCCCCCATGCCGCCGGCCTCGCCGCGCCAAGAAGACAAAATCGCCGAGGCCTTGCGCGCGCTCGGCGCCGAGCTCCGCAAGAGCTGAGCCCCAGGCTCGGGCCGCGACGATGCCGCGCTATCTCGTCCATCTCGGCTCATCCTAGAGTGTGAACTCATAAACACACCCTGCGGGGCTTGCCAGAGTCCGCTTTGGGAACCGTAAGGGGCCTTCGCTCGCCGCAGGTGGCATTTCCGAGATGTGCCCAATAGGCGACATCGGCCATTTCATTCGATCACCTCGTCGGCGGGCACCAGCAGCGCCGGCGGGATGGTGAGGCCGCGCGCCTTCGCCGTTCTGCGATTGACGATCAGATTCAGCTTGCTTGGATTCGCGTCAGGATTTCGTCCGGTTCCTGACGCCAACCCCGAGCTATGGTCACGTAGCTCGGGGCGAACGTCCGCGCCCTCCGGGCGGCGGCATCTAAACGGTCACGGCCCAGGAACCGCCGCGACCTCCGCGCATCCTCGGCGATCCCTGGGCAAAGGCTCTTCCGATCGGGCTCGCTCCC
>DATMMM010000344.1:0-3204 GCA_035569735.1 Allostellaceae bacterium
TTGTCGGGGGGCGAGCAGCAGATGGTCGCGATCGGCCGCGCGCTGATGGCCCACCCGCGGCTCCTGTGCATGGACGAACCGTCGATGGGCCTCTCGCCCGCCTATGTCGAGCAGGTCTTCGACATTATCCGGACGATCAACCGGCAGGGCGTCACGATCTTCATGGTCGAGCAGAACGCGAACATGGCGCTCTCCATCGCCGACCGCGCCTATGTCCTGCAAACCGGCGAGGTCGTGCTGAGCGGTCCCGCCCCCGAACTGCGCGAAACCGAACTGATCCGCCACGCCTATCTGGGTGAGCTCACGGTAGCCTAACAACGCCGCGGCAAATGCCGTACGCCGAAGCGTGCTCATTTATTCCGCCCGATATCGCAAGTCCGGCTGGTACTAGTGTGATGATCTCGAAGTTCTAGAGATCAAAAATGGATTCGTCATTGCGAGCGTGGCGAAGCAATCTCGTCCACAACGCACCGATCTGGCTGGAGATTGCCGCGTCGCCCTGCGGGCTCCTCGCAATGACGAGTTCTTATTCAATCCATGGCACTTCGGAACCAGGACACTAGCTCAAACTGGGACACCCAGCATATTGAGCAGCGCGCGGCCGGCGGGCCCGAGCCAGGAGGCGAGTGCCGCCAGGCGCGGCACGATCTTTTCGGTGTGCTCAACGAAATCGTCCGCGACCTTGGCGTATTTGACCACTCGCTCGACCGCCCCGCCGACCTCCTCCCTATCGGGCTCAGGCTTGGCGGTTTCCTCGACCGCATCTTGCATCGCGCGATCGAGCTTCCCGCGATCGGGCACTCTCTGCAGCCCGGCCAGCGCCTCCCGCAGTGCAGATAATTCCGCTTTAACGTCGACCGTGTGGGCCGGGGGCAGCGTGATCTGCTTCATCGTCGTCGTGACGGTGTTGTGGTCGCCGGTGACGATGCTGCTCCCGGTGATGTCCCGCGCCGTTACCGACCGATTGTCGCCGCTGCCACTCATTTTTTGTCCTCCTGTGCATTGATGCGCTCGAAGCCCGCGATTACCGGTCCGAGCAATTCCGCGTCGGGCTCGCGGCCGGCGGCCCCGCATTGCTTCAAATAGCTTTGTACAAGGCCAGCCATCATCCCTGAGACCGCGGGCGGAACGGCGATGAAAATCGGCGTCAGGAGACGCACTCCCTCGGCCAATGTCTCGATCGCGGGATCGGGTTGCGCTGATTCGCCGTAAAGATTCCCCAACACCCACAGCGACCGGGCGAGGTTAAGGGCAAAGGCGTCGGGGCGCGCCGCGGCGAGGACGCGATAGAGGCGGACCGCTTCCTCCGCCGCCGCCAGCGCCTCCTCGCGCCGGCCGCGAGCGCTCAGCCTGTTGGCGAGGTTGTTGAGCGAGCCGGCCAGATCGGGGGTGAAGGCGTCGGGCCGCGCCGCGGCGAGGGCGCGACGAAGGCGGACCACTTCCTCCGCCGCCGTCAGCGCCTCCTCGCGGCGGCCGAGATCGCTCAGCGTGTTGGCGAGGTTGTTGAGCGAGGCGGCCAGGTCGGGGGTGAAGGTATCGGGGCGCGCCGCGGCGAGGGCGCGGTAGAGCCGGACCGCTTCCTCCGCCGCCGTCAGCGCCTTCTCGCGGCGGCCGAGATCGCCCACCAAGGGGGCAAGGTTGTTGAGCGAGAGGGCCAGGTTGGGGGTGAAGGCGTCGGGGCGCGCCGCGGCGAGGGCGCGGTAGAGGCGGACCGCTTCCTCCGCCGCCGTCAGCGCCTCCTCGCGGCGGCCGAGAGCACTCAGCATGGTGGCGAGATTGTTGAGCGAGAGGGCCAAGTCGGGGGTAAACGCTTCGGGGCGCGCCACCGCGAGAGAACGGTAGAGGCGGGCCGCTTCCTCCGCAACTGCCAGCGCTTCCTTGCCCCGGGCCAGATCGCTCAGCACGATGGCCAAGCCGGTGAGCGAGAGGGCCAAATCGGGGGTAAAGGCTTCGGGGCGCGCCGCGGCAAGAGCGCGACGGAGGCGGACAGCTTTCTCTGCTGCGTTCAGCGCGTTGTCTTTCCGACCCAGCTCGCTCCACATCTTGCCCAACGTGTGGAACGAGACTGCGAGCGCGGGGGTGAAGGCGTCGGGCCGCGCAGCGGCGAGGGCGCGGCAAAGGCGGACCGCCTCTTCGGCTGCGGCCAGCGCCTCCTCGCGGCGGCCGAGATCGCTCAGCATGTTGGCGAGGCTGTTGAGCGAGGCGGCCAGATTGGGGGTGAAGGGGTCAGGCCGCGCCGTGGCGAGGGCTTGATAATGGCGGACCGCTTCTTCGACCGCGGCCAGCGCCTGCTCGCGCCGGCCGAGAGCGCTCAGCATGTTCGCGAGGTTGTTGAGCGAGCCAGCCAGATCGGGGGCGAAGGTCTCGGGCCGCGCGGCAGCGAGCGCGCGGTAATGGCCAACCGCCTCTTCGGCTGCGGCCAGCGCCTCCTCGCGCCGGCCGAGATCGCTCAGCATGTTGGCGAGGCTGTTGAGCGAGACGGCCAGATTGGGGCTGAAGGTGTCAGGCCGCGCCGCAGCGAGCGCGCGGTAATGGCCGACCGCCTCTTCGGCCGCGGCCAGCGCCTCCTCGCGCCGGCCGAGATCGCTCAACCTATTGGCAAGGTTATTCAGCAAGGCCGCAGCTCTAATCCACGCGATAGGCTCGTTCGTGCGTTCAGCTTCCTGCTGGAACAAGGTGGCGAGACGCTCGGTCAGCTCGGCTGCCGGCTCGCGCAGGATCGTGGTGTGCTCGGGTAGCGCGAAAACGAGCGGAAGCAGATGCTCGGGATTTTCTACATGCTGCGAGAGGCTCAAAAGCCAGCCCATCAGCCGGCGGGCCGTCGCCTTTTCCTGCTCCGTGGCGCTTTCGTTTTCGAGCGCGTGGGCGAAGTCTTGCAAGAGACGGATCAGGACGCGCGCTGCCTCCTGCCCAGCCAACGCGTAGACGCGCGCGACGACCGTGTCGGCTTCCAATTCCCGCGACGGATCGCCGGTAAACGCCTCGATGATCGCGGCTTCACCGATCAGATCGGGTTGTAGCGTGGCGAGGCGCGGACCGCTGGCTGCCTCCTCCGGACGGGTCCGCGGCGGCAGCTCCTGCTGGAGCAGCGGCAGAATGATGTCGGCATCTGCCGATCGCGCCCGGGTGGCGAGTTCCGTCGCGACGCTCTCGAGCAGTTGGGCGATGGGAATGCCGTCGGCGAGCTCGTTATAAGCGACCATA
>DATMMM010000345.1:0-23753 GCA_035569735.1 Allostellaceae bacterium
CCAAGATTGGGGATGACTCGCCAACGGAGCTCGTAATATCTCTGCAGAACCTCGGACAGGGGTAGCCGGACCAGCAGATCCATGCGCGCGAGGTGGTTGGGGTAGTCAAAAACCGGCGGCAGCTCCACGCATAGAACGGGAAGCGCTGCCACCAGAAAAAGCAACGTGAACGCGGCCCAAAACCCCGCCGCGGTCAGCGCCCCATCTTTGCCGAGACCCGCGGCGGCCGACCGGACAGCCGTGGGGCCAGAGCGTGAGTCAAATCGAGAGGGGGGCAATGAACTATCCGCGTGACGCCTTGAGCGCCTTGACCCTGCCCCAAGCGCGCGCTGAGCGCAATTGACCCTAGGCTCGCGGTTCGGGTCGCACCTATAATCGCCCCATGAGGGGAATCACCCGGTACGTGTTGGGGCAGACGCTGACGCTGACATTGGCGTTCACGCTGGTGTTCACCGCTGCCGTGTGGCTGGTCCAATCGCTCCGGCTGATCGATCTGATCGTCAACCGCGGGCTCTCGATCGGGATCTTTCTTAATCTTGCGATGCTGATCCTGCCTCGCTTCATCGAGATCGTGCTTCCGATCGCGATCTTTCTAGCGGTGCTGTTCAGCTATAACCGGCTGATCTCCGAGAGCGAGCTCATCGTGATGCGCGCGTCCGGACTGAGCCAGATGACGCTTGCGCGCCCCGTGCTGCTGCTCGCCAGCGCGGGCGTGATCACGCTTCTGGCCCTTTCAACCTACCTGCTGCCGGCGGCCTTTCGCGAGTTCAAGGACCTGCAATTCGAGATTCGCGGCCGCTTCGCATCGGCTCTCATCCAAGAGGGCGTCTTCACCACGATATCCGATCGGTTCTCGGTCTACATCCGCACCCGCGATCGCCGCAGCGAGCTCGGTGGCATCCTGGTCCATGACATGCGGGATCCGAAGAAGCCGGTGACCCTGCTCGCCGAGCGGGGCGCGCTGGTGGATGGCCCCGATGGACCGCGTGTGTTGATGGTGAACGGCAGCCGCCAGCAATACGAGCTGGATACCGGCAAGCTCGCCGTGCTGTCCTTCGATCGATATACCCTCGAGCTCGCCAGCGGCAAGGATGCGTCCGGCACCCGGCCGCGCGAGGCGGAGGAGCTCTATTTCCACGAACTACTCGAGCCCGGAGCCCCTTCCAATCTGGTCTCCGAGATGCACCTGCGCCTGGTGACGCCGTTCGACGCCCTGGTTTTCGCGCTGATCCCGCTGGCCTGTCTGCTGCCCGGCGACTTCAACCGCCGGGGCCAAGGCCGCCGTATCCTCGTCGCGACGGTCTTGGCGATGTTATTCGAGGTGATGGATCTCGGCACGAAGAACCTGGCGAGCCACAACCTGGCCGCGGTACCGCTGCTCTATTTCGAGACCTCCCTGCCGATTGCCGTCGCCGCGTGGCTGCTGTTGCGAGACGGGCCCTGGCCCTGGATCTCCCGGCCGATCCCGGCGGCTGCGGCGCGAGTTGCCGGCTGATGCTGACCTGGAAGACCCTCGCGTTTTACATCGCCCGGCAGTTCTTGCTGTGGTGTTTCGTCGTGTTCCTGACCATGGCGACGATCGTGTTCCTGCTCGACTACGTCGAGCTGATCCGCCGGAGCGGCTCGCACGCGGACGCCACGCTCATGGTCTTGCTCGAGATGGCGGCTTTGAAGCAGCCCTACATGTGGCAGCAGATCATGCCGTTCGCGATCCTATTCGGCGCCATGCTGTCCTTCTGGCGCATGACGCGCAGCAACGAGCTCGTGGTCGCGCGCTCAACGGGAGTCTCGGTCTGGCAGTTCCTGGCACCGGCGGTCCTGGGGGCGCTCGCGATCGGCGTACTGGTGGTGACCGTGTTCAATCCGGTCGCAGCCGCCATGCAATTGAGCTACGAGAAGCTGGAGAGCCGGCTGCTGAAGAACAGCAGCGAGCAGCTCACCCTCTCGCACTCGGGACTCTGGCTTCGGCAAAGCGACGATCAGGGAATGCCCTCCGTGATTCACGCCGAGCACC
The DNA here is from genome assembly GCA_035569735.1 of Allostellaceae bacterium. Classification (GTDB taxonomy): domain Bacteria; phylum Pseudomonadota; class Alphaproteobacteria; order ATCC43930; family CGMCC-115725; genus DASZHJ01. The sequence goes on from DATMMM010000345.1 coordinate 2,015, forward strand.
TGGCGCCCGGTAGCATCACGCTGGAGGACGTGCTGATCTTGTTCTTCGACAAGAATGACCGGCTCACCGGCCGCATCGATGCCAAGCAGGCGCGGCTCGAGAGCGGACATTGGCGGATCACCGACGGAACCCGCTGGCAGCCCGGCAAAGGCCAGGAGCCGTTCACGGAGACCACCATCGCCACCACCATGACGGCGAGCAAGATCGAGCAGAGCTTCGCCTCTCCGGAGACGATATCGTTCTGGGAATTGCCCGGTTTCATCAGCCTGCTCGAGCAATCCGGGTTCTCCACCCAGCGCCATCGGCTGGAATACAACGCGCTGCTCGCGCGCCCGTTCCTGCTGGCCGCCATGGTCCTGATCGCCGCAACGTTCAGCCTGCGCATGCAGCGGCGCGGCGGCACGAGCCTGATGATCGCCGCGGGCGTCGCCAGCGGATTCACGCTCTATCTGCTCTCCAACGTGGTGTTTGCGCTCGGCCAGTCCGCCGCGATCCCGGTGAACTTGGCCGCGTGGACTCCCGCGGGTGTCAGCTGGCTCTTGGGCACCAGCCTCCTGCTCTATCTCGAGGACGGCTAAGCGCCGATGCGCCGGCCGACCATCGCCATCGCGCTTCTGGCTGTCCTGCATCTCGGCTCTGCCGCCGGCGAGGCGGCCACCACGCTGCGCCCCAATGTACCGAACCGGGACCAGCCCGTGTTGTTCGTCGCCGACGAAATTCAGGAAGACCAGCAACTCGGGCTCATCGTGGCGAAAGGACACGTCGAGTTCTCGCAAAGAGACCAGACTCTGCTCGCCGATATGGTCACCTACAACGAGAAGACGGATGTGGTGACGGCATCCGGACACGTCAGCCTGATGGACCCCTCGGGCCAGGTGGTGTTCGGCGACTACATGGAGCTCAGCGACGACATGCGCGATGGCTTCATTCAAAACGTCCGCATTCTACTGTCCGATCGGTCGCGAGCGGCCGGCAACACCGGCCGCCGCACCAACGGCAACGTCACCGAGATCCGTCGCGGCGTCTATTCCCCTTGCGATCTCTGCGCGGAGGATCCCACCGCGGCCCCGCTTTGGCAGATCAAGGCCGCACGCATGGTGCACGACCAGGCGCGCAAAGTGGTCGAGTTCTACGACGCCAGCATGGAAATCTACGGCGTGCCCATCGCCTATATCCCCTACATTTCCGGGCCGGATCCCTCGGTGAAGCGCATGACAGGCTTCCTGGCTCCCGCATTCGGGCACTCGTCGTCGATCGGAGATTTTTTGAAGATTCCGTACTTCATCGTGCTCGACACCGATAAGGACATGACCCTCGAGCCCATCATCACCACCGATGCCGGTGCGGTGCTCTCGGGTCAGTACCGGGAGCGCTGGGGCTTCGGTAAATTGCAGATCGATGCCAGCGGCGCCTACACGAACCGGACGAACGCGCTCAACGGCCAATCGATCTCTCCGATCGATACCTTCCGCGGGCATTTCTTCGCCAATGGCCAATTCGACCTCAGCGATGAATGGCGCACGGCTCTCGAGATTCAACGAAGCTCGGATCAGACTTACCTGCGCCGTTTCAATTTCGGCGGCACCGAGGCCTTCCTGCAGAGCAGAGCTTACGCGGAGGGATTCGACGATCGCAGCTACACGCTGATCGACAGTTATCTTTTTCAGAGCATGCGCTTCGGGGTCGGAGACAGCACCCAGCCGATCGTGCTGCCCACCGCGACATACAATTGGATCAGCCATCCCGACAGCATGGGCGGCCGTTGGGACGTCACGGCCAATGCCTTCAACCTGTTCCGCCCAGACGGCAGCCAGATCCGCCGCATCTCGAACGGCGCCAAGTGGGACGTACCGTTCAACGGCGCCATCGGCGACCGCTTCACCTTGACCGCCGGCGTGCGCGGCGACGGGTACTATTCCGATGGCGTCCCGCTCTCCCTGAGCCAGCCCACCGCCAACAACCAGTTCTCCGGTCGCCTTTTCCCGCAGGCGAGGCTTGAATGGCGCTATCCCTGGGCTCGCCACGGCAGCGGCTCCAGCCAGATGATCGAGCCGATCGTGGCGTTCATCGCGGCGCCCAACGGCGAAAATCCCCCGGCCATCCCCAATGAAGACAGCACGGACGTCGAATTCGACGACTCGCGCCTATTCGTCATGGACCGCTTCCCGGGTTATGATCGCGTGGATTCCGGCCAGCGCGTTGACTACGCGCTCAGCGGCGGCATTTATGGCGATCACGGCGGCAGCACACGGTTCCTGGTCGGCGAGAGTTATCGCATCCAAAAGAGCGGTCCGTTCCTGCCGGGCTCGGGCCTCTTTACCCAGCGATCGGACGTCGTCGGCCGGCTTTCAGTGTCACCGCAACCCTACCTCGATTTGATTTACCGGTTTCGGCTCGACTCCCGGACCCTGGCCTCGCGCCGCCAAGAGATCGACGCTACCGGCGGGCCGCAGAGCTTTCGGGTGAAGCTCGGCTTCATCGACATTGCGCAAGATCCGCTGGTGCCCGACCTTCAAAAGCGCCGCCAAATCACCGGGCAAGCGGTCGCAGCGCTCACCCAGTATTGGTCCGTGGCGGTGTTCGGAACCCGGGACATCGGCACCTCCAGCACCACGCTCAATTCGGGCATTGCCACCACGTACCGGGACGAATGCGTGGCCTTTTCGGCGGCCGTAACCCATGTTGGCACGCGGGACCGCGACGTACGGCCCGGCACCACGATCCTGTTCTCGGTCATCTTCAAGAACCTCGGCGAGGTCAATCTTACGCCCTACTCGACGGGCTCCGGGGTCCCGATGCCGGTGTTCTAGGCTCGGATGTCCGGAAATGGTACCCTGGCAGCCAGACGACGCTCATAGTCCGGGCGCGCCGGACCGAGCGCGGGTGGGAGCAAAGGTTGTTTGACGTTGGACGCTTAATGACACGCATCGCTGCAGTTCTCATGTTGATCTTGGTCGGCGCCGCTACCGCCGCCGCCCAGGAGACCAGGATCGCCGCCGTCGTCAACGACGACATGATCTCCCTCGGCGACCTCGAGGCTCGGATCCGCCTGATCCTGCTGTCTTCTCAGCTACCCGACAATGAGCAGGTGCGCCAGCGCGTGACGCCGCAGGTTCTGCGCACGCTTATCGACGAAAAGCTCGAGTTGCAGGAGGCCAAGCGCCTCAACGTGACCGCAAGCGACGATGAGATCAACAAGGCCTTCGAGCGCCTGGAGCAGCAGAATAACATGCCGAAGGGCGGTCTCGAGCAGGTGCTGTCCTCTCACGGCGTTCCGCGCTCGTCTCTGACGGACCAGATCCGATCCGCGATCATCTGGAACAAATTGGTGGACGGCAAGCTGGGCCCGAATGTCAGCGTCTCGGACGAGGAGATCAAGGATACGCTCGCTCGCATCAAGCAAGAGATTGGCAAGTCCCAGTACCGGGTCGCCGAGATTTTTCTCGCGGTCGACAATCCGAGCCAGGAAGCCGACGTCAAGGCGCTCGCCGACCGTCTGCTCGACCAGATCCACCAGGGCGCCAGCTTCAGCGCCGTGGCTCAGCAATTCTCACAATCGCCGACCGCCGCCGTAGGCGGCGACCTCGGCTGGCTCACCGCCGCGGAGCTGCCGCACGACATCGCGGAGGCGGTGCAGAGCATGCAGGCGGGCCAGCTTTCTGCTCCGATACGCACTTCCGGCGGCTTCTATGTCCTCGGCCTGCTCGAACGGCGCACCTTCGGCACCCCAAGCCCGGCCGACGCTCTGGTGACCCTCACGCGCGTTTCGTTCATGATTCCGCCGGAGACCGCGACCGATGCGGATCGACAGAAGGCGTTTGCCGCGGCCCAGCAGGTAAGCGAAGCCGCGAAGAGTTGCGACGACATGAGGAGGATCGGGAAAGAGCGCGCGCCGCAGACCTCGGGCGAGATGCGCGACGTCAAGATCGGCGGTTTACCCGCGGAATTCCAGACATTGCTCGCATCCATGCAACCGAGCCAACCATCCAAGCCGTTGCAGTTTCACGATGGCTTCGGGGTGGTCATGCTGTGCGAGCGCAAGGAGGCACCCTCGCCGATCCCCACGCGCGATCAGCTGTCGGAGACTCTCACGCGACAGCGCCTGGATACGCTCGCCCGCCGCTACCTGCGCGACCTCCGCCGCACGGCCTATGTGGATCTGCGTGTATGAACCAGCCGATCGCGCTGACGATGGGCGAGCCCGCCGGCATCGGCGGGGAGATCGCGCTCATGGCCTGGCGGCGCCGGTCGGAGGGCGTTCCGGCATTCTTCGCCATCGACGACCCCGATCGGCTCGCGCGGCTAGCAGGGACGCTGGGGTGGCATGTGCCCCTCCACGCGGTGGCGGGCCCCGAGGAGGCCGCTTCCTGTTTTCATGAGGCGTTGGGCGTACTGCCCCGCCGCCTTGCGCATCCTGTGCTCATGGGTCGGCCCGACACCGCGAACGCGCGCGCCGTGATCGCCGCGATCGTGAGCGCGGTGGAGCTGGCGCGCGGCGGGCGCGCCGCGGCCGTGGTGACCAATCCGATCCAGAAGGAGACGCTCTACGCCGCCGGCTTTCGTCACCCCGGCCATACGGAATTCCTGGAAGAGCTCGCGGGCGGCGACGCCAAGGCGATCATGATGCTCGCCTGTCCCGGGCTCAGAGTGGTGCCGGTGACGGTGCATGTCGCCCTCAAGGACGCGGTGCAGCGGCTCAATGTGGGCGCCATCGTCTCGGCCGGCCGGATCACCGCGCGCGCGCTCATGAGCGATTTCGGCATATCGCGGCCGCGGCTGGCGGTCGCCGGTCTCAATCCTCATGCCGGCGAGAACGGCGCCATGGGCCGCGAGGAAATCGACGTGATCGTGCCCGCCGTGGAGGCGTTGCGCGCCGAGGGGCACGCGGTTTCGGGTCCATTTCCCGCGGATACGCTGTTTCACGCCGCCGCGCGCAAGCGCTACGACGCCGTGCTCTGCATGTACCACGACCAGGCGTTGATTCCGCTGAAAACCATCGACTTCGACCGTGGCGTCAACGTGACCCTCGGCCTGCCCTTCATCCGCACCTCCCCGGACCACGGCACCGCCACCGATATCGCGGGGCGCGGCATCGCCAATCCGGATAGCCTGATCGCAGCCCTGCAGATGGCGGGGGAGATGGCCGAACGGCGCGCGATGCGCCGCTCCGTCGCCTGACCGTCGGCGGGACCGGCGGCCCAGCGCCGCCGCTGCCGCCGCTGCGCGAGGTGATCGGTCGCTATGGCCTGGCGGCCCGCAAGTCGCTCGGCCAGAACTTCCTCCTGGATCTCAATCTGATCGGGCGCATCGCCCGCGCCGCCGCGCCGCTCGACGGCGTCAACGTGGTCGAGATCGGGCCGGGCCCCGGCGGGCTCACCAGGGCGCTCTTGGCCTCGGGCGTCGCGAGCGTCACCGCCATCGAGCGGGATCCGCGTTGCGTGGAGGCTCTCGAGGAGCTGGTGGCCGCCTATCGCGACCGGCTTCGCGTCACCGCCGGCGACGCGCTCACGATCGATCCCAAAGCCCTGGTTCCGGCGCCGCGCAAGATCATCGCCAATCTCCCCTACAACATCGCCACGGCCTTGCTGCTGCAATGGCTCCCGGACCTCGCGGCCTATGAGAGCCTCACGCTGATGTTCCAGAAGGAGGTCGCGGCGCGGCTCACGGCGGAACCGCGCTCGCACGCCTATGGCCGCCTCTCCGTGCTCGTGCAATGGACGGCGCGGGCAACGGCGCTCTTTGACGTGGCGCCCCGCTCCTTCGTGCCCGCGCCTAAGGTCACCTCGACGCTGGTCCGCATCGAGCCTCGTCCAGCGCCGCTGGCGCCCTGCCGCAGAGACGATCTCGAGCGGGTCACCGCCGCCGCATTCGGTCAGCGCCGCAAGATGCTGCGCCAGAGCCTGAAGCGGCTGGGCGTGGCTCCGGAGCCGCTGCTGGCAGCCGCCGGCATCGCGCCGAGCCGGCGCGCGGAGGAACTCTCGGTGGAGGAATTCTGCGCGCTCGCGCGGGCGTTCGCGGCTCGAGCTTAGCGCCCGGCACGGAGCCGGTTGACGAATTCCGCCAAGCCGATCTGCCGCTCGCGCTTCAAGCGCTCGGCCGTGAGGATCGCCTGCGCCTCAGCGACGCTCGCATCGAGGTCGTGGTTCACGATGACGTAATCGTATTCGGCCCAGTGGCTCATCTCGTCGGCCGATTTCGCCATGCGTTGCCGCACGACCTCATCGCTGTCCTGGGCGCGGCGCTTCAAGCGGTCCTCGAGCGCCGCCATGCTGGGCGGCAGGATGAAGACCGCCACCAGATCGCCGCGCACGCTCTGGGCGAGTTGCTGGGTGCCCTGCCAGTCGATGTCGCTGACGATGTCGCGGCCGGCGGCGAGCGCCGCCTCGATCGGCGCGCGCGGTGTGCCGTAGCGATTGCCGAACACGGTGGCGTGCTCGAGCAGCGCGCCCTCACGCACCATCTGATCGAAACGGGCGTCGCTGACGAAGTGATAGTGCTTGCCGTCCTCCTCATTGGCGCGCGGCGGCCGCGTTGTGGCGGAGACGGAGACACTCAAGTTCGCGTCGCGCTCGACCAGGAGACGCGTGATCGTGGTCTTGCCGGCTCCCGAGGGCGAAGAAAGCACGAGGAGCAATCCGCGGCGGCCGATCTCGGAGGAACTCATGAGCTCCGCTACTCGAAGTTCTGCACTTGCTCGCGCAGCTGCTCGATCCCGGCCTTGAGCGCCAGCCCGATCCGGGTGAGCTCCACGTCCGCCGATTTCGAGCAAAGCGTGTTGGCCTCGCGATTGAACTCCTGGCAGAGGAAGTCCAGGCGCCGGCCGATGGCGCCGCCTTCGGCGAGCAGCTCGCGCGCCGCGGCGATGTGCGCCGCCAATCGATCGAGCTCCTCGCGGATGTCGCCGCGCGCGACCAGCAGTGCGGCCTCCTGCGCAAGACGTTCCTCGGATATCGAGGGCACGGCGTCCCTGAGCGCGTCCAGCAGGGCCTTGAGCCGGGCACGGATCGCATCGGGCTGGCTGGCGGCGCTCGCCTCGGCCGCGGCGACGAGATCGGCGATCTCCTGCAGGCGCTCCGCCAACACCGCACCCAGGCGCGCTCCCTCGGCGCGCCGCATGACCGCCAGCGCGTCGATCACCTTGCGACAACCCGCGAGCAGCAGCGCCTCGCGGCGCTCGCGCAGGGTGGGATCCGGCATCTCCTCGGCGCTTTCGAGCACGCCGCGCAGCGCCAGCAGCCCGTCGACGCGCGGCGGCGCCGCCTCGATCTCCCGCCCGAGTTCGCGCGCGAGCGCCAGCACCTGGTCCAATACCGCGCGATTGATCTGCAGATTGGTGCCGGCAGCGGTGCGCGCGACCGTCAGATTGACGCTCACCGACCCGCGTTTCAGATGCTCGCCGATGAGCGCGCGCAGCGGCAACTCCAGGGCGTCGTAGCCGGCGGGCAGGCGAAAGCGAACATCCAGCGATTTGCCGTTGACGCTCTTGAGCTCCCAGCTCCAGGCGACGCCATCGGCCTCGCCCTCCACGCGGGCGAAGCCTGTCATGCTCGCGACGGTGCCGAGCGTGTGAGCGGGGGCAGCGGGGGCAGGCTTGGGCACGGATCTCCCATCGACGATTGCAACCGGGCATCACTCGACCAGCGGCCCTCGCGAGGGTTATAGCCTTGGGCACCGGCGCCAACAACGGGTCCCGCCATGATGGTCCCTCGTCACATCCTCATCACTGGCGCCTCCAGCGGGATCGGAGCGGCGCTCGCGCGCCACTACGCCAGCGCCGGGGCCCGACTGGTTCTCGGCGGCCGCAACCAGCAGCGACTCCAGGAGGTCGCGGCCGAATGCCGCGAGCGCGGAGCCGCGGCTCTCCCCAGAGCGGTCGACGTGACGGATCGCTCCGCGATGCGCGAGTGGATCCTTGGCGCCGACGCCGAAGCGCCGCTGGACCTGATCGTCGCCAACGCCGGTATCGGGGTCAACGAAGGCACCGGCCGCGACAGCGAGTCGCGCGCCCGCGAGGTGTTCGCCGTCAACCTGGAGGGCGTGCTCAACACCGCCTACCCCGCCATCGAGCGCATGGCGGCGCGCGGGCGCGGCCAACTCGCGCTGATGAGCTCGCTCGCGGGCTATCGCGGGTTTCCCGACGCACCCGCCTACAGCGCCTCGAAGGCCGCCGTGAAGTCCCTGGCTGAAGCCTGGCGCGGCGCCCTTGCGGCGAACGGCATCCGCGTCTCCGCGATCTGCCCGGGGTTCATCGAGACACCACTGACGGCGCGCAACGCGTTCCGCATGCCATTCCTGATCAGCGCCGAACGGGCCGCGGGCATCATCGCCTCCGGCCTCGCCCGCGACCGCCCCCGTATCGCATTCCCCTGGCCGATGGCGCTCGGCACCTGGCTCTTCGCCGCCCTACCGGCGACACTCGGCGATCGCTTGCTGCGACCTCGATCGCGCAAGCAGAGCCGCGGGCCCTGAGCGCGTCAGCGCGTCGGCGGTGGCGAAGCCGGCTGGGACGAGTTCGCGGGCACGGCGGCCTGGCTCTGCGCGCGGCGCAAATCGGCGACGTGCTGGTTCTGCTCAGCGAGCGTCTTGGCGAAGACGTGCTTGCCGGTGCCATCGGCCACGAAATAGAGGTCCTCGACCTTGAGCGGATGCAGCACCGCCTTCAGCGCGGCCCATCCCGGATTGGCGATCGGCGCCGGCGGCAGGCCCTTCACGAGATAGGTGTTGTAGGGCGAGTCGACGGCGAGATCGTCGTGGCCGAGCGGGCGATCGAGCGGCCGCCGGCCGTGCGTCAGCGCGTAGATCACGGTCGGATCGGCCTGCAGCCGCATACCCAATCGCATCCGGTTTATGTAGACGCCGGCGACATGCGGGCGCTCCTCGTCGCGGCCGGTCTCCTTCTCGACGATCGAGGCAAGCGTCACCGCCTCCGCGGAGCTGGCAAGCGGCAGGTCCGAGCCGCGCTCCGCCCACAGCTCCGCCACGGTTCTGCTGAAGGCGCGCTCCATGCGCTCGACCATCTGGGCCCGTTTGTCGCCGAGCGAGAAGAAATACGTCTCGGGCAGCAGGCTGCCTTCCGCCGGCACCGGCTCCGGACCGCCCTCGAGCTCCGGGATGCCGTTCACGATCGCGACGATCTCCGCGCTGGTGAGGCCCTCGGGGATGGTAAGGCGATGCCGAAGCGTCTTGCCGCTGGCCAGCAACCCGGCTACGGCCTCGGGCGTGATGTCGGCCTCGAACTCGTATTCGCCGGCCTTGAGGCGATGCACATCCCCGGTCACCTCCGCCTCCAGCAAGAAGAGCCAGGGATGCGCTAGCACGCCCTCGGCGCCGAGCGCGCGGGCGATCTCGACCGCCCCGCTGCCGCGCGCGAGCACGATGGTTCGCTTCTCCGGCAGCGGTCCCGGCGTGGTCCAATCGCGCCAAGCCCAGAGCGCGAAGCTCGCCACCGAGGCCGCCAGCAACAGCAGCGCGGGAACGAGCCGGGCCCTGGACGGCCAGGTCATCGCGCCGGCCCTAGCTCACGCGGGCAAAGACGAGAGAGGCGTTGGTGCCGCCGAAGCCGAAGGAGTTGGAGAGCGCGTAGCGCACCGGCCACTCCTTTGCCTTGTGGGGCACGAGGTCGATGTCGCAGCCGGGCGATGGATCGTCGAGGTTGAGGGTCGGTGGCACGATGCCTTCGCGGAGCGCCAGGATCGAGAAGATCGCCTCGACGCTGCCGGCCGCGCCCAGCAAGTGGCCGATCGCGGATTTGGTCGAGGACATCGAGAGCTTGTAGGCATGGTCGCCGAACAGCCGCTTCACCGCACCCAGCTCGATCTCGTCCCCCTTGGGCGTCGAGGTGCCGTGGGCATTGATGTAGTCGATCTGATCCGGTGCCAGGTTCGCGCGCTTCAGCGCGTTGCGCATCGCGCGGTAGCCGCCGTTGCCATCCTCGGCCGGAGCCGTGATGTGATAGGCATCACCCGACATGCCGTAGCCGATCACCTCGGCGTAGATCTTGGCGCCCCGGCGTTTGGCATGCTCGAGTTCCTCGAGCACCACGATCCCCGCGCCCTCGCCCATGACGAAGCCGTCGCGCGCCTTGTCCCAGGGGCGCGAGGCCTTGGGCGGATCGTCGTTGAAATTGGTGGAGAGAGCGCGCGCCGCCGCGAAGCCCGCGAGACCGATCCGGCAGACGGCAGCCTCGGCGCCCCCCGCCACCATCACATCGGCGTCCTCCCAGATGATCATGCGCGCGGCATCGCCGATCGCATGAGCGCCGGTCGAGCACGCCGTCACCACCGCATGGTTGGGGCCTGTGAAACCGTATTTGATCGAGACGTGGCCCGAGGCCAAGTTGATCAGGTTCGACGGGATGAAAAAGGGCGAGACGCGCCGAGGGCCCTTCTCGTGCAGCGTGAGAACGCCCTCCATGATGCCAGGCAGTCCGCCGATGCCGGAGCCGATGAGCACGCCGGTGCGCTCGCGGTTCTCGGCGTCCGCGGGCTTCCAGCCGGAATCCTCCACGGCCTGCGTCGCCGCGGTGAGCGCATAGACGATGAACTCGTCCATCTTGCGCTGGTCCTTGGGCGGGACCCACTCGTCGGCATTGAACAGGCCGGACGCGGTCTCGCCGCGCGGCACCAGACCCGCGATCTTGACGGGAAGATCGGAGACGTCGAAGGCCTGGATGGCACCGACGCCCGATTGGCTCGCGAGCAAGCGACGCCACGTAGTCTCCACTCCGCAGCCGAGCGGAGTGACCATTCCCATTCCCGTGACAACGACGCGTCTCATTCCGATTGAAATCCAACCTGCTGAGGGCGCGCGCGGCGTGGCCGCGCCCGCGGCGTGCTCAGCTATGCGCCTCGATAAAAGTGATCGCGTCCTTCACCGTCACGATCTTTTCCGCGGCATCGTCCGGAATCTCGCAGCCGAACTCCTCCTCGAAAGCCATGACGAGCTCCACGGTGTCGAGGCTGTCGGCTCCGAGGTCGTCGATGAAACTCGCGTTCTCGGTTACCTTGGCTTCGTCGACCCCCAGGTGCTCCACGACGATTTTCTTAACCCGATCGGCGACATCGCTCATAACGTTTACCTCAACAGCTGGATTGAAATGCGCTCTTGGGAGTGGATGCTTCGGCCTCACCTGTGCGAGCCGTGCCAGCTCCAGTAAGCCGAGCGGCGTCGGTTCCCCCGCCGAAGATGCCGTCACATATCATAGTTCCCTCCGGTTTGCCAATCGGTCGGGGCTTCGCCGTGTCAACTCGACGCGGCACGCCCGGGCGCCTCAGATCATCGCCATTCCGCCATTGACATGAATGGTTTGGCCAGTGATGTAGCCGGCCTGGTCGCTGGCGAGAAACACCACGCTCGCCGCGACGTCCTCGGGCGCACCGAGCCGCCCCATCGGAATGGCTCCGCCGATCCGCGCCTTCTGCTCGGGCGTGAGCGCGTCGGTCATGGGCGAAGCGATGAAGCCGGGTGCCACGCAATTGACGGTGATGCCGCGGGTGGCGACCTCCGCCGCGAGCGCCTTCGAAAGCCCGATCATCCCGGCCTTGGCGGCGGCATAATTGGCTTGTCCGGCGTTCCCCACGACGCCCACCACCGAGGTGATGCCGATGATGCGGCCGAACCGCCGGCGCATCATGCCGCGCAGGGCCGCCCGCGCGAGCCGGAATCCGGCGGTCAGATCGACATCGAGCACCTTCTGCCAGTCCTCGTCCTTCATGCGCACGGCGAGGCCGTCGCGCGTCAGGCCCGCGTTGTTGACGAGAATGTCGAGCTTACCGAGCGCGGCCTCGGCGTCCTTCACCAGCGCATCCGGTGCCGCGGGATCGGCGAGATCGGCCACATGAATGCGGGCGCGCTCGCCGAGCTCGGCCGCGAGCGCCTCAAGCGCCACCTGCCGCGTGCCCGCCAACAGAACAGCCGCACCCTGGTGGTGGAGCGCGCGGGCGATGGCCCCGCCGATGCCGCCGGAGGCTCCGGTTATGAGCGCGGTCTTGCCGGAAAGATCGAACATGCGGGTCCCGCCTAAAGGGTCTTGAGGAATGTCTCGATCTCCGCAGGCGTGCCTACCGACGCCACTGCGAGATCGCGGTCGATGCGCTTGACGAGGCCGGAGAGTACCCGTCCGGCTCCCACCTCGACGACGGTATCGACACCCCCGCTTTTCATCGCGAGCACGCTTTCGCGCCAGCGCACGAGGCCGGTCACCTGCTCCACGAGGAGGCGGCGGATCGTCTCGGGATCCTCGACCGGAGCGGCCGTGACATTGGCGACCAATGGCACCGCGGGTGGCGCCATGGCGACGGCCGCCAGCGCCTCCTCCATCTCCTGGGCGGCGGGAGCCATCAGCGCGCAGTGGAAAGGCGCGCTCACCGGCAGCAGGATCGAGCGGCGGGCGCCGCGCTCGGCCCCGAGCTTAATCGCGCGTTCCACCGCGGCCTTGTGCCCGCTCACCACTACCTGGCCCGGAGCATTGTCGTTGGCGGTGGCGCAGACTCCGCCCTCGGCCGCCGCCGCCGCGATCTCTTGCGCGGGCTCGAGCTCGAGCCCAAGCAGCGCCGCCATCGCACCCTCGCCCACCGGCACCGCGCGCTGCATGGCAAGACCGCGCCGCTTCAGGAGCCGCGCGGTATCGGCGAGCACAAACGTACCCGCCGCGGCGAGCGCCGAATACTCGCCGAGCGAATGCCCCGCCACCAGCGAGACATGGCGCGGCAGATCGAGGCCGCCCTCCTTCTCCAGCACGCGCATCACCGCGATGCTCACGGCCATGAGCGCGGGCTGGGCGTTCTCCGTGAGCGTGAGCTCGCTCTCCGGGCCCTCGAACATGAGCTTGGAGAGCCGCTGGCTGAGCGCGTCGTCCACTTCCTGGAACATATGGCGCGCAACGGCAAAGGCCGATGCGAGATCTCGCCCCATGCCGACCGCCTGGGAGCCTTGTCCCGGAAATACCAGTGCCCGCACCATCGCCCGCGTCCCGCCCCCTGGTGTCCCACCCTTGAAATGCTTTACACGAGCGCGCCGAGGACCCGCGGCGCCCAGGCGAAAGTCGGCACTGCCGGAGACCGAGTCAAGCGCTTGCGCGTGGGGGGCTGTCGTGTATAGTGCGCGGCCTCCTTGCCGGGCGCGTCCCGGCTAGGCCCGGTAGGCCAGATCCGTCAGGCCGGTCGGCTCCGGGCCGCAAACATCCATAAGGAGTTTCGAGAGATCATGTCGTTCTACGAGACCGTTTTCATTGCGCGCCAGGATATTTCCTCGGCGCAAGCCGAGGCATTGGCCGACACCCTCGCTCAGATCGCCCAGGAGCACGAAGGCAAGGTCGTCGGCCGCGAATACTGGGGCCTGCGCAACCTGGCTTATCGGATCAAGAAGAACCGCAAGGGCCACTATGTCATGCTCAACATCGAGGGCACGGGCGCCACGGTGGCCGAGTTGGAGCGCACCATGCGCATCAACGAGGACGTGCTGCGCTACCTCACGGTTCGGGTCGAGGCCCCGGTTGAGGCCGGGCAATCCGTAATGATGCAGGCTCGCGCGCGCGGCGAGGAGCGCGACCGCGGCCGGCGCGGCGGTTACGGCGACCGCTACGGAGATCGCTATGGCGACCGTGAGCCGCGCGAGAGCGAAGCTCCCACGCCTGTGCCTGCGCCTGCGGCCGCCACGGGAGGCGAGGCATGAGCGAGATGAGAGAAGGCGGCCGCGAGGGCGGTCGGGAGGGCGGCCGCGACCGGGATGGCGGCCGCGGCGGCGCACCCACACGCCGGCCGTTCTTCCGTCGGCGCAAGTCCTGTCCGTTCTCCGGCCCGAACGCGCCCAAGATCGACTACAAGGACGTGAAGCTGCTGCAGCGCTTCGTCTCCGAGCGCGGCAAGATCGTACCGAGCCGCATCACCGCGGTCTCCGCGCGCAAGCAGCGCGAGCTCGCGCAGGCGATCAAGCGGGCGCGCTTCCTGGGCCTGCTGCCCTACGCGATGCGCTGAGGGAGACCCGGTCATGGTACAAGTGATCCTGCTGGAACGGGTCGAGAAGCTCGGCCAGATGGGCCAAGTCGTCGACGTCAGGCCTGGCTATGCCCGCAACTTCCTGTTGCCGCAAAAAAAGGCGCTGCGCGCGACCAAGGACAACCTCGCCTATTTCGAGACGCAGCGCGGGCAGCTCGAGGCGCAGAACCTCGCGCGCAAGAGCGAGGCGGAGCAGGTTGCGCAGAAGCTCAATGGGCTATCGGTCGTCGTCATCCGCCAGGCCGGCGAGAGCGGTCAGCTCTATGGCTCCGTCACCGCGCGCGACGTGGCGCAAGGCATCACCGAGGCGGGATTCACCGTCGGCCGGGGCCAGATCGTGTTGGAGCGCGCGATCAAGACCCTCGGCCTGCACAAACAGCGCGTCGTGTTGCATCCCGAGGTGTCCGTTACCGTCGCGGTCAACGTCGCGCAATCGGCCGAGGAAGCCGAGATGCAGGCGAAGGGCGTCGATCCCTTGAGGCTCGCCCAACAGGCCGCGGTCCGTGAGGCATCCGAGCAGGCCGAGGCTCAGCCGAACGCCGCCGGCGAATCCGTCGCGGAAGTCCCCGTCAAGGACTGACGTCCGGGCCTGCCGTCAGCCTCGTCTCGATCTTGATCTCCGAGGTGAGCGTGCGGTGCACCGGGCACATATCGGCGATCTCCAGGAGACGCTGACGCTGCACCGGGTCGAGCGCGCCCTCGAGCGCGATGACGCGCTCTATGCGATCGAGCCTGCCCTGCTTCGTCTCACAGTCCGCGCAATCCTGCGCATAGATCTTGGCGTGGCGCAGCCTCACGCTCACGCGCTCGAGCGGCCAGCGCTTGCGATCCACATAGAGCCTGAGCGTCATCGTGGTGCAGGCGCCCAGCGCCATCAGCAAGAGCTCGTAAGGTCCAGGCCCGCGGTCCTTGCCGCCGGCCGCCACCGGCTCATCGGCAATGAGGCGATGTCGGCCATCGAGCAGGTGCTCGGTGAACTTGCCGTCCCCGCTCTCCACGACGCTGATCCAGCCCGGCTCGGCCGCGAGCCCGGGCTCGTCGACTGTGGGTCCACTCATTGTCACGGCCCTTTCTCGATAAGATGCGAAATACATTCAAAGTACGGGGTGCTCGGCCGTTCGGCACGGCACTAGCGCGAACGCGTGGGATTGCGGCACACTAGACGGTCACACCGTAGCAGCGACGAAATCCACATGCGATATCTGCACCTCTCGTCCGGCGCGCCCATTCCGGTGCTGGGCCTCGGCACGTGGCGCATGGGAGAGGCGGGATCCCGTGGTGCCGATATCGTCAACGCGCTGCGGCTCGGCATCGACCTCGGAATGACGCTGATCGATACGGCGGAAATGTATGGCGAGGGCGGCGCCGAGGAACTCGTGGCCAAGGCGATCGCCGGCCAACGCTCCCAGGTCTTCCTGGTGAGCAAGGTCTATCCGCACAATGCGACGCGCCAAGGCGTGGTGGCCGCATGCGAGCGCAGCCTGAAGCGGCTCAACACCGAGCATCTCGATCTCTACCTCCTGCATTGGATCGGGAGCGTGCCGTTCCAGGAGACGCTCGCGGGTTTCGACGACCTCCAGCGTGCCGGCAAGATCCGCGAGCACGGCGTCAGCAACTTCGACACCGACGACATGGTCGCCTGGACAAAGCTGCCCGGCGGCAAATCCGTCTCCACCAACCAGGTGCTGTACAACCTCTCGCGGCGCGGCATCGAATGGGAGCTGTTGCCCTGGTGCCGCAAGCGACACATCCCCGTGATGGCGTATTCGCCGGTGGATCAGGGCAGCCTGCTCACCAAGCGCGGCCTCAAGCAGATCGCCCTGCGCCGCGGCGTCACGCCGGCGCAGGTGGCGCTCGCCTGGTTGCTGCATCAGGAGGGAGTGGTGGCGATCCCCAAGGCGGCGCGGCCGGACCATGTCCGCGAGAACCGCGCGGCTCTCGATCTCGAGCTCACCCCCGAGGAGTTGAAGGAGCTCGACCGAGCCTTCCCACCCCCGAAGAGCGCCCAGCCCCTGCAGATGACCTGACCCGGCAGGTCTACAGCTTCACCCAGCGCAATCGAAGCGAGTTGCCGATCACCGAGACCGAGCTCAAGCTCATCGCCGCGGCGGCGGCGATCGGACTGAGCAGAAGCCCGAATACCGGGTAGAGCACGCCGGCGGCGAGCGGAACCCCCAGCACGTTATAGACGAAGGCCAGCACCAGGTTTTGCCGGATGTTCCGCATGGTGGCGCGGCTGAGCGTCCGCGCGCGCGCGATCCCCACGAGGTCGCCCTTCACCAAGGTTACGCCTGCGCTCTCCATGGCGATGTCCGTGCCCGTACCCATTGCGATGCCGACATCGGCCTCGGCGAGGGCCGGCGCGTCGTTCACGCCATCGCCCGCCATGGCGACGGTCCGACCCTTGCTCCGGAGGTCGCGCACGATCGCATGCTTCTCCTCCGGCAAGATCTCGGCCTCCACTTCGGTTATGCCGAGCTTGCCGGCGACGGCTTCGGCGGTCGTGCGGTTGTCGCCGGTCACCATCACCAGGCGAATTCCGTCGCTGCGCAAAGCCTCGAGCGCTGCGGTCGTGGTCGCTTTGATGGGATCGGCGACGGCGATCAGGCCCGCGACGCGCCCGTCGACCGCGAGGAACATCGCCGTGGCGCCGTCACGGCGCAGCTCCTCGGCGCGCGGCTCCCAGCTGCCTCCGGCGACACCGATCTGCGCGAGCAATCTCGCGTTACCGACCGCGATCGCGTGGCCGCCGATCCCGCCGGAGACGCCTTTCCCGGTGATCGATTGGAAGTCCTCAAGCTCCGGCATCGCAAGACCGCGCTCGCGCGCGGCAGCCACGATGGCGGCCGCGAGCGGGTGCTCGCTCGACCTCTCGAGGCTCGCCGAGAGAGACAACACCGATGCTTCGTCGAACCCTTCTCCGGGTATCACCGCGACCACGCGCGGCTTGCCCTCGGTGAGCGTGCCCGTCTTGTCGACGACCAGCGTGTCGATCTTCTCGAGGCGCTCCAGGGCCTCGGCGTTCCGGATCAGCACACCCGCGCTGGCGCCCTTGCCGACGCCGACCATGATCGCCATCGGGGTCGCCAAGCCGAGGGCACAGGGACACGCGATGATCACCACGGAGACCGCCGCGACCAGCGCGTACGCGAAGGCGGGAGGAGGACCCCAGATGAGCCACGCCGCGAACGCCAGCACCGCGACGGCGATAACCGCGGGAACGAACCAAGCCGAGACCACATCGGCAAGCCGCTGGATCGGCGCGCGGCTCCGCTGCGCCTCGGCCACCATGTGTACGATGCGGGACAGCATCGTGTCGGCGCCCACGGCGTCCGCACGCATCACCAGACCGCCGGTGCCGTTGATCGTGCCGCCGATCAGCTTGGCGCCGGGCTCCTTCTCGACCGGAATGGATTCGCCGGTCACCATGGATTCATCGACCGCGCTCCCGCCCTCGAGGACGACGCCGTCCACCGGTACGGACTCACCGGGGCGGATGCGGAGGCGGTCGCCCATGTGCACGCCATCGAGCGGTATCTCCTCGTCATCGCCGTTCTCGCGCAAGCGGCGGGCGGTCTTCGGGGCGAGGTTCAGCAGCGCGCGGAGCGCGCCGCCGGTCCGCTCGCGGGCGCGCAATTCCAGCACCTGCCCCAGCAAGACCAGCACCGTGATCACGGCGGCGGCTTCGTAATAGACCGGCACCATGCCGCCACGGCGCAATCCTTCGGGGAATACGCCCGGCGCGAAAGTGGCCGCGAGGCTGTAGGCGTAAGCGGCACCGATGCCGAGCCCGATCAGGCTGAACATGTTGAGGGATCGATTGCGAACCGATGCCCAGCCCCGCTCGAAGAAGGGCGCTCCCGCCCACAACACCACCGGCGTTGCGAGCACGAACTCAATCCAGGGGACGAGCTCCGGCTGGATGTATCGGCTGGGGTTTAAGCCGGGCAGATCCGCGGCCATGTCCAGGATCACCACGGGAAGCGCCAGCGCGGCGCCGATCCAGAACCGCCGCGTCATGTGGGTGAGCTCGGCGCTGGGACCCGCGTCCTCGGCGACGCCGACGGGCTCCAGTGCCATGCCGCAGATCGGGCAACTGCCCGGCTCCGACCGCCGGATCTCCGGATGCATCGGGCACGTATAGGTCGTGCCCTTCGGCGCGGGCGGCGCCTCGTTCGGCTTCAGGTATTTGGCGGGATCGGCGGCGAACTTCGCCGCGCAACCGGCACCGCAGAAATGATAGACGGCGCCGCCGTGCTCCACGCGGTGCTTCGACGTGGCGGGATCCACGGTCATGCCGCACACGATATCGCGCGCTGGTGCGCCAGCCGGGACGACGGACGAAGCGGCACCATGGCCGTGGCGATGTTCGGCTACGGCCATGTCGCGCCCTCACCGATACGGCCCAATGCTTGCATGATCATTTCAGAGTCCGATCGAAGATTACCGCGCTGGAAGGTTGGTCCTGGGAAATTCTTGCGAGTCCTACGACCTCTATTTGAGGATCGTTTGATTGAGGTCAAGGACGAGCCGACGTCGGGCCACGCCCTGAATGTGGGAGCCGGTACGACAGCGCACGTCGCGGTCCGCATTTGGTGCAATACCCTTCGCGCCTCCTTATGCGCACGAGACATGGCAGCGCCAGGCGAGGCTGAATCGCCCTTGTGCGCCTCGGCGGTTTCGTCGAATAGTTGATGTCGTAGAGGCAAGGACCGTAACCCCATGGAGGACGGCATGCTCCTGTCACTCGTGTTCCGTCACTTGGTCAGGCGGGGAAAGCTCACGATTTACGACGCGAGCGGCCATCCTCATGTCTACGAGGGAACCCCCGGCCCCGAATTCGTGATCCGGCTGCGCGATCCCAAGCTGCACTGGAAGCTGTTCGTGAACCCGCGCCTCTATTTTGGCGAAGCCTTCATGGATGGCACGCTGACGGTCGACCAGGCGTCGATCTATGACCTGCTCAATTTCATCGGGGAGAACATGAACTTGGCGCCGGACCATTGGGTCATCCGGCTCTGTCAAGGCATCGAGTGGGCGCTGCGCAGGTGGCAGCAGTATAATCCCGTGCCTCGCGCGCAGCAGAACGTGGCACACCACTACGACCTCTCGGGCACGCTCTACGACCTGTTCCTCGACGCCGACCGGCAGTATTCCTGCGGCTACTTTCCGACGCCCGGCATCACGATCGAGGAAGCGCAGGCGAAAAAGAAACGCCACATCGCTTCCAAGCTGCTGCTGAAGCCAGGCCAGAAGGTGCTCGACATCGGCTCCGGCTGGGGCGGCCTCGCGCTCTACCTGGCGCGCGAGTGCGGCGTCAGCGTGACGGGGCTCACGCTCTCGCGCGAGCAGCTCGACGTAGCGCAACGCCGCGCGAACGAAGCCGGGCTCGCCGATCAGGTCCGCTTCGAGCTCTGCGACTACCGCGTCCACCAGGGGAGCTACGACCGTATCGTCTCCGTCGGCATGTTCGAGCATGTGGGCGTGCCGCATTACCCCGACTTCTTCACCAAGGTGAAGGAGTTGCTGACCGAGGACGGCGTGGCGCTCTTGCACTCGATCGGCCGTATGGACGGGCCTTACGTCACCAACCCGTGGCTCCGCAAATACATCTTCCCCGGCGGCTATTCGCCGGCGCTCTCCGAGGTAGTACCGGTGGTCGAGCGGGCCAAGCTCTGGATCACCGATATCGAGATCCTCCGGCTGCATTACGCCGAGACGCTGAAGGCCTGGCGGCAGCGCTTCAACGCCAACCGCGAGCGCATCCGCGCGCTCTACGATGAGCGGTTCTGCCGGATGTGGGAGTTCTACCTAGCGGCCTCCGAGGTGGCGTTCCGCCAGCAGGGCCATCTGGTTTTCCAGATGCAGCTCGCCAAGACCATCGACGCGGTACCGACCACCCGCGATTACATGGTCGATTGGGAGCGCAGCCACCGCGTCCCCGCCGCGGACGAGCGCGCCGCCTAGGCTGGGTCTCAGCGTATTTCGCTCGAAGAGTGCAGCCGGCGCTCTAGGATCGCGCTCGCGCGCGCTCGCGCAGCTCCCCCTTCTGCAGCTTGCCGTTGGCGTTGCGCGGCAGCGGATCGGCCACGAACTCGATCACCTCGGGTACCTTGTAGTCGGCCATGCGCCCGGCGCAGAAAGCGCGGATCTCCTCGGCGCTGACCCCGGCGTCGCGTGGGCGCACGAAGGCCTGCACGCGCTCCCCCAGCACCGGGTCCGGGCGGCCCACCACCGCGCATTCGAGCACACCGGGGTGGTGACTCAGGACGTTCTCGACCTCGGCGCTGTAGACCTTGTAGCCGGCGCGGTTGATCAGGTCCTTGAGGCGGTCGTGCAGCCGCACGAATCCGTGGGCATCGACGGAGCCGATGTCGCCGGAGCGCCAAAATCCCCCGGTGAAATTCGCGGCGGCGGCCTCGGGCCTGCCCCAATAGCCCGGCACCACCATCGGCCCTTTGATCCAGAGCTCGCCGGGCTCGCCCGCTGGCACCGTCCGGCCCTGGGCGTCGACCACGCGCAACTCGCCGCAGGGCACGACCTGCCCGATGCTGTCGGGATGCGCGGCGTTCTCGCCGGGCGGCATGATGGTGGTGGGCGATGTGGTCTCGGTCGCGCCATAGGCGTTGATCAGCGTCAGGCGCGGCAGGCGCTCGGCGAGCGCGGCGACCGTGGCTTCTGGCATCGGCGCGCCGCCGAAGCCGCCGATCCGCCACCGGCTCAAGTCGATGCGGGAGAGTTCCGGCTCCATCAGGCAGAGGATGTACTGCGCCGGCACCATCAGCGTGTAGGTGACCCGCTCCGCCGCGGCGAGCGCCAGGAAATCGCCCGCCTTGAAGGCGCGCATCAGGATGGTGGCGCCGCCGAGGCTCAGCGTCGTGAGCAGGATCGCGATCAGTCCCGTGACGTGCGAGCCCGGCACCGCGAGGATCGCCCGCTCGCCGGCCTCGAACGGAAGGCACCGCTGGAAGGTGATCAGCGAATGGATGATGCTCAAATGCGTCAGCATCGCGCCCTTAGGGCGGCCGGTAGTGCCAGAGGTGTAGAGGATGACCGCCGTATCGTCCTCATGGACCGAAGGCACCGGGGGCGCAGCGATCGGCTCGAAGAAGTCGACCGCGGGCTCGCAACCCGGCCTCCCCTCTCCTACGGTAATGCGGAGCGCCAGGTCCGGAAGGGCATCGACCGGCGACAGATGGCTCGAGAATTCCGCCTCGAGGACCAGGGCCGAGGCACCGCAATCGCTCAGGAGGTTGCGGAGCTCGGGCTCGCGCTGCCGGGTCCCCAGCGGCACCGCGGTGGCACCCAGTCGAAAGCACGCGAGCAGGAAGATCAAGAACTCCGGGCAATTGCCGAGCAGCAAGGCCACGCGGTCGCCGGCCTTGACGCCGCGGCGGGCGAGATGGCCGGCGGCGTTCGAGGCAAGGTCCGCAAGCGCTCGATAGGTCAGTCTCTGGCCGTCGCCGACCACCGCTTCGCGCCCGCCGTGCACCCGCACGACCTCGCCGACCATGGCGTTGAGATCGGACCAGCGCTCGCTGAAGCACCAGAACTCGCGGTCGCCGTAGTGCTGCTCGAGCCTCAGCGTGCCGCCGGGGCCCTCCGGAGGCCAGAATTTGCTGCATGCTTCGGCCTCACTCATCTTCTCTTGTTCTCTCTTTGTTCGCGTGATAGGGTCCTGCGCCCTCGGATCGGAGAATATCCATGAGCGCCCCAGCTTCCCGCCCCACCCGGGCCAGGCTCGA
>DATMMM010000346.1:0-9513 GCA_035569735.1 Allostellaceae bacterium
GCCTTCATCTGCATCTCGATGTTCCAGCCATAGTTCATCTCGCGCATGCTGAGGCGCTCGAGGCAGTCGCGGCGGATGGCACGGTAGGCGCACATGTCGGTGTAGCGGATGCCGTAGAGCAGGCGGATGCCGAGGCCGGCGAGATATCCGGAGAGGAGCTGGTGCCAGCTCATGGCGCCGGGCTCGCGCTCGCCACGCGCCCGCGAGGCGATCACGAAGTCGAACTCGCCGCGCAGGATCGGGCGGATGAGCCGCTCCATGAGGTCGCCGCGATCGGCGCCGTCGCCGTCCATGAAAACCACGATGCCGCACTCCGGTGAGGCTGCGGCGCTGCCGGCGGCGCAAGCCCGGCCGTAGCCGCCCTCTTGGGGCACGAGCACGCGCGCCCCCGCCGCCTCCGCCACGGCGGGCGTGCCGTCGCGGCTGCCGCCATCGACCACGATGATCTCGCGCACGAAGCTACGCGGGATCTCCGTCACGACGGCCGCGATCGAGTCCACCTCGTTCAGCACCGGAATGACGACGGCGACCGCTAGAGGCTCCATCTGAGGCCGCAGTTCTGGCAGGGCTTCGGCGGGGCATCGCTCAAGAGCGCCGCGCGGAAATCCTGGTAGGCGGCGCCGTTCCAGATCTCCCGGAGGCTCTGCTGGGTGGCGTCGCCGAGCGTATAGGTCTCGTAGCCGCGCGCGGAGAAGGGCGCGATGCAGCAGGGGAGCGCGCGGCCGTGCGCCGTGAAGTACATCAGCGACCACGGCCGGCGGCAGCCCGACCACGGCGTCTCGTCCTGCACGCGCTTCAGGCTGATGCCGGGCTCGGTGGCGCCCGAGGCATCCAGGGTGACGCCGAGCGTGCGGCCGAGCTCCTGCGCCGCCGCGATCGCCGCCTGCTCCTCCTGCTGCGTCTTCTCGAACAGAGAGGACTCGCCGCGCGCGAGGCCGCGGCCGAGATCGTCGAACACCAGGCGCTGCAGATGCACCGCCGTAACCCCGATGCGCGCGGAGAGCCGCACGAAGTCCGGCAGCTGGTCGATGGTCTCCTTGAGGCCAGTGAGCCACAGCGACACCCGCGGCGTCGTGGCGCCGATCTCGCGCTGGAGCGCGGTGAACTCGCTGACGTTGCGGACGATGCGATGGAACATGTCCTTGCCGCGCACCTTGAGGAAGCTCTCGGCCTCGGCGGCGTCCAGCGACACCCGCAACTCGTCGAGGCCGGTCTCGATGATCTCCCGGCGCTTGCGCGGCGCCAGCAGCGTGCCGTTGGTGTTGAACAGCACGTAGATGCCGCGCTCCTTGAGATAGCGGATCATGCGCGGCAGCTCTTTCACCAGCATGGGCTCGCCCACGCCGTGCAGCACGACGCGCACCACGGCCGGCACCTGATCGACGATCGACCGGAACAGCGTCCAGCTCATGTCGGCCGGCGGCTCCAGCGCCTCGAAAGTGCGCGGGCACGTCTTGCACAGGAGATTGCAGCGGTTGGTGATCTCCAGATAGAGGCAGACCGGCGGCGCCTGCGCGACCTGCGCGCGGCGCTCGCCGACCGTCTCGAAATAGCGGCGGGCATCGACCGCGGCGTTCGTGGGCATCAGAGACTCCTCATTCCGCGGCGGAGGCGGTCGGGGCCGCGCTCAGAAGCTCGGGGATCCGCAGGCGAGCGATGCACGCCGCTGTCGCGCGCGCGAGATAGGGGCTCGGTCCCCGCGACGTCCGCGCGGAGGCGAGGTCGCGGCAGAGCCGGTGCAGCGCCGCGGCGTCGTCGACGTCGTACCAGGGATCGAGCTCGACCACGGGAAGGCCGAGCGCGCCGGCGCGCCGGCGCGTCTCATCGGCGACGGCGCTGGTGCTCCAGGCGATGTCCTCGAACAGAGGCACGTGCGGCGCCTTCATGCCGATGACGTAATAGCCGCCGTCGTCGGCGGGCCCGAGCACGACCCGGTCGCCCGGAACGGAGAGGGCCTCGGCCGCGCGCGACAGCAGCGCCGTCGGCAGCGTGGGGCTGTCGGAATTGAGGAGGCAGACGGCGTCATGCCCGAGCGCGAAGAGCGAGCGCGCCGCATGCAGGAGCGGCCGCCCGAAGCCGCGCACGCGGGGCGCCGAGACGGTCGCGCCGTCCGCGAGCACGAGCCGCGTGCCGTCGGCGAGCATGCCGTCGAAGGCGCTGTCGGTGCCAGCGGGAGCGTAGGCGACGTAGCCGTGGATGGCGCCCGCTTCCGCGGCGCGCGCGATGTTCTCGGTGATGTCGCTGAGGAAGCTCGCGCTCAGCGCGGAGGCCGCGTCGGGCGTCAGCGGCGGCACCAGCCGCGTTTTGACCTGGCCCGGACGCGGCGACTTCGCCATCACCGCGATGGCGCAGCCGCCCGCGCGCTCGACTGCCAGCGCCGTCATGAGCCGCTGAACCAATTGTAGCCGCGCTCTTCCCAGAACCCGCCGGGGAAGCGGTTGGTGACGAACATGGTCGTTACCCATTTCGGGTTCTTGAAGCCGAGCTTGGTCGGGATCCTGACCTTGAAGGGATAGCCGAACTTCGCCGGCAACGTCTCATCCGCGAAGGTGAAGGCCATGATGGTCTGCGGATGCATCGCCGTTGCCATGTCGATGCTGCCGTAGTAACCGTCGGCGCACTGGAAGCCGACGTAGCGCGCCGACAGATCCGCGCCGACCCGCTTCAGGAAATCGCCGAGCCGGGCGCCGCTCCATTTGCCGATCATGCTCCAGCCCTCGATGCAGATGTGGCGGGTGATCTGGCTCTCCTGCGGCAGCGCGTGGAGCTGCTCGACGGACCAGGGTCGCTTGTCCTCGATCAAGCCGGAGAGCTCGAGCCGGTAGTCCGCCGCGGAGAGCTTCGGCACGTCGGCCACGGGGAAGTAGGCGTTGTAGCGGAAGTCCCGCACGACCTCGCTTTCCGCATAGGTCGGCGCCAGCGCGTCGCGCTGGAACAGGAACGCCTGCGCGCGGTCGTTCCAGCGGGACATGAACCGGAGGATGCGCTGGACCTGGTCGTTGTCGGAGATGTCGCAGCCCGTCAGCAGCGCGAGCGCGCCCACGCTCAAACTCTGCCGCAGGAACAAGCGGCGCTCGATGCTCGTTGCCAAGGGTGTCGGCCGCAGGATGGGGCGCGTCATCGACGGTCTCGCGCCGGAGCATGCGGCGTGCCCGAGGCGCGGCCGAGGATCATGGCGACCAGGGTCGACGGCACCAGGATGGGGAGCGCGACATGCACGACCAGGAAGCCCGCGATCGACAGCATCCCGAAGAAATGCACGACGCGCGCGAACTCGTATCCGCCGAAGAGCCAGGTGAGCTCCTGGAGCTGCACCGGCTTCCAGATGCTGAGTCCGGAGAGGATGGTCAAGAGGATCGCGCCCAGCACGCCCCAATAGAGCAGCTTCTGTACCGCGTTGTATTCGCCGAGCCGGTGCTCGAGCCGGAAGCGCAGCGCGGCCACGAAATCGCGCAGGAAGGCGCGGGGCGTGATCGGCAGGAAATCGCGGCGGAAGTGGCCCGACGCGAAGCCGATGATGAGATAGGCCAATATGTTGAGCACGAGCACCCACATGGCGCCGAAGTGCCAGGCGAGCGCGTTCGACAGGCCGTCCTCGTTGGTGAGAGCCTCCGAGGCAGAGAGATCGCCGCCCAGCGTCAGGTAGTAGGGAAAGCCGAAGTCGATCGGGAGCGCGGGATATTGATCGTAGATGCGCCAGCCGCTGCCGATCATCACCAGGATCGCCAGCGCGTTCACCCAATGCATGATGCGGCGGCCGAGCGGATGCAGCTGCACTCTCCGCACCGGCATCGGCTCGCCCGCGGCGGCGCTCATGGCAGCACCTCGAGGCCGTCGCGCCGCAGCCGCTCCTGCGCCTGGGGCTGGGCCAGATAGTCCGCGAATTTCTGCGCATTCGGGCTGAGCGAATTCTGGGTCTCGGCGATCCAATAGACGATCGGCCCGTAGCTCGCCGCCGGCAGCGTGTCGGCGACGGTGAAGCCCGGATTGGCGGCGACGTCCGTGGCGTAGACCAGCGCCAGTTGCACTTTACCGTTCGCCAGCAGGTAGGCGGCGTCCGCGGTGTCGACGACGCCCACGGACTTGGCGCTGACGGTATCCCAGAGACCGAGCGCCTGCAGCGCCTTCTTTCCCTGCGAGCCCGCCACCGCCGTCGCGGGATCGACGATGGCGATCGGCGCCTTGCCCGCGATCCCAGCGAGATCAGTCGGCCCATCCGCGCTCCGTGCCATCACGAGCTGGTTGCGCCAGAGACGGTGCAGCGTCTCCGGCTTGACGATGTGGCGGTCGATCGCCTGGCTCGCCAGTGCGTCGCCCTCGCCGATGATGAGATCGCTGCGCGCGCGGTGCGAGACTTGCTCCAGCTCCGCCCAGGTCGGCGAGATGAAGACGCGAACGGGGATCCCGGTCTCCCGGCGCCAGAGCGCTCCGAGGTCGGCGACCGCGTGCTGCAGCGTCGGCTCGCAAAACACCACGACGTCGGGCGCCACGATGTAGTCGGCGCGCGCGGGCGCGACCGCCGATGGGGCGAGCATCACTATTAGCGACAGAGCTAGTCGGCCAAACGCGATCTTCAGGTTTGTGAGCATCGTCAGCCTAGTCCAAGGGGGCTCATTCGGCTCGGGCGGCCAGAAAGCTGCCTGCACCCGCGGTTTGTCGGTCAGCCACGCGACCGTTGTCCAACGGGCGGGGCAATTCGTGAAGGATGACTCCCATATCGGGGGGCAGCGGCCGCAGCCACGTCGGGTTCTCTAATATCTGCATCGTATCTTGATACCCAGCCCGTCGGTGATCGCTGACGGAGACAGATGAGAACTCGTAGTCCTTGGTTGCGAGCTCGCCCGGCTCGCTGCAATGCACGATCCTTACGATGTACATGGTCGTGGTGCAGCCGAGATCGGCCAACTGGTTCAAATGGGGATCCTTTTGGGCCTCTGGCGACAGGGCGTCCCAAAGCGCCATTATGGCGCGCCGCAGATTGTGCTGGAGACGATGCGCCTCGATGCTGCGCTCGGATCGGCTTGCATACATGATGTCCTTACGGCGCGCCTCGACGTCCTCCATCACTCGCGGCGATGGGCCCATGCTGTCGAACAAGTCCACCATGAAACAGAGGGTACTGCGGCGCGGCAGCTGGTCGATGATCACGTCGAGCGGAGTATTCGATACGATGCCGCCGTCCCAGTACCATTCGCCGTCGATCTCGATTGGCGGAAATGCCGGCGGCAGGGCGCCACTGGCCATGATGTGCTCGTAGGCGATCTTCTGCCGCAGGCTGTCGAAATAGACCTGCCGGCCGGTCCGAACGTTGACCGCGCCGACGCTCAGCCGAACGGCCCGGTCGTTGTTGATCCGATCTAGATCCACCACCTTCTCGAGCGTGCTGCGCAGAGGCCGCGTATCGTAGAAGCTGATCGCGGCAGCGTTGCCGGGCAGAGCAAACCATGGGTAGGTCGGGCGCCAGCCGAAGAAACCGGGCTGTCCCAACGCCATGGTTTGCCACGCACTCCACGCGTTGAACACCCGCCGCGCCGGACCATCGGGTGGCATCATCAAAGGCGATCTGCCCACCGTCCGCCAAAACTCGTCGAGCTTCTCGAGCCTCCGCTCGCGCGCATTCCCGGCCATGATCGCGGCATTGATCGCGCCAATTGAGGTTCCTGCGAACCACGTTGGACAATAACCCGCCTCGTCCAAGGCCTGATACGCCCCGACTTGGTATGCCCCGAGCGCCCCGCCACCCTGGAGGACCAGTGCGACCCGCCCCGTTGATGGGGCCTCCTCGACGCGTTCAGCCTCGCTCATGACACTCACCTCGTGCCGAGTGGTCTCCCCGCGAACCTTGAAGGGAACGGTGCCCTCCGAACACTTAGGCGCCGAGAGCGTGGACGGAAATACCGTTGCATTATCGTTTCGATGCATGATGTTCATTCTTTGCCCGAACATGCGAACGGCGCCAGAGCGTTCCAATGTCGGACACCGCGTGCCGCAGCGGTGGCTCGCAAAACATTACTGTCGGGCGCCACGACGTGGTCGGCGCGGGCGGGCGCGATCGCGCCGAGCGCGCACATGGCGAGCGACAAGCCGATGCGCCCAAGCGAGCAACGCCTCATGGGCTGATCCTCATCCTGGGATTGCCGCATGATCTTACCCGCGATTGCCCCGCGGTTCCATCGACGACGGCGCCGCGCCTCGCGCGCGCGGTGCGCCGGCGAAGCGCCGCCTCCATCGCCTCCAGGCCCGCCGCGAAGTCCCGCCGGCCGAAGCCGATGCGGAAATGATTGTCGGGCGTGCGCAGGATCTCCGACCGGTAGACGCTGGCGGGCAGCAGCATCACGCCGTGATGCTCGACCAGCCACGCGCAGAACGCCTCGACGCCGTCGGCGCCCCGGTATCTCGGATATCCGACCACGCCGCCCTCGGGCACGTGCCAATCGAAGAGATCGCCGTGCGCCGCGAGAAACCGCTCGAGCAGCACCAGGTTCTCCGCGGCGATGCCGCGATTGCGGGCCAGGATCCGGTCCCCGGCCTTGAGCGCGATCCGCGCCAGCGCCTCGCAGAGGCCGGCGTTGCAGACCGAGAGGTAGTTCTTCGCCCGTGCCACCGCATGCAACAGCTCCGGGCTGTGACTGGCGACCCAGCCGATGCGCAGGCCCGGCAGGCCGTAGGACTTGGAGACGGCGCCGAGCGAGATTCCGCGCTCATAGGCGTCGGCCGCCGGCGGCAATCGCTGGGCGGGATCACGCTCGATCAGCCGATAGACCTCGTCGCTGAAGAGCCAGATCCCGCGCCGCCGGCAGAAGGCGACGAGCGCCTCGAAGCGGTCGCGCTCCAGGAGCTTGCCCGTGGGGTTGTTGGGGAAATTGATCGAGATGACTTTCGTGTTCGGGCGGGCCGCGGCCGCGACGGCGTCGATTTCGAGCGCCCAGCCTTGCTCGGGATCGAGGCCCACGCCGGTCACCGC
Organism: Allostellaceae bacterium; assembly: GCA_035569735.1. Classification (GTDB taxonomy): domain Bacteria; phylum Pseudomonadota; class Alphaproteobacteria; order ATCC43930; family CGMCC-115725; genus DASZHJ01. The sequence continues at coordinate 6,965 of DATMMM010000346.1, forward strand.
GCAGATCCCCAGCGGGATCGTCTCCGCCGATTGGTAGTTCGGCGTGACCACGATGGCGTGGTCGTGGGCGCCCAGCAGCGCGTGCATGGTGGCGCAGATGCCCTCCTGCGCGCCGGCGAAGCACAGCACGGAATCGGCCGCGAGCGTCTCGTAATCCTCCGCGATGGTCTCGCGCAGCCAGAGCGAGCCGCGAGGATCCGTGTATTCCAGCTGCAGGCTCTCCCACCGCGCCCTGTCCTCGGCGTCCGCCAGCGACAGGAGTTCCGAGAGCGACAGCGTCTCCGAATCGGAGGCGGTCAAATTGTGGCGCGTCGCCGACCGCCAGCGCGAAAAATACGCCTCGAGGGAAAACTCGCGCATCGTGTGTCCGTTCGGTTGCATCGGCGGCCCCGCCGGACCCCGATCCCTACTGTCTCCATTTGATGCGGCCGATGCGCCGGCATGTGTTGCGCGTGCCATGCCAACTATATTCGCCGCCGCGGCGCGAAAAGTTACGGCCGACAAAAATAAGATTCACGCCGCGTGGGCGTTCGGTCTGATTCCCGCCGATGCCGCGATCGATCACGAGGCCGTGATCCGCGGCGCGCTTTCGGTAAATCTCCGCGGGGCTGCCGGAAGCTGTGCCCTGCGCCCGCCGCATTGTCTCCTCCCGGAGAACAAGTGCCCGGACTCCGCAAAATGTACCGAAGGCAAAATATTGCGAACTGCGTCCTAACGGTGACCAATACAGTCGCCGATCGAGCAGGAGTCGCCGCCGCAGGTGATGGGCGAGGCGCTGCCGCTCACGTATATGCTGGGGATCGTGTGCGGCATTATGTTGAAGGGCAGCACGCTCGCCGACATCGCGCCGCAGCTCTGGTCGATTCTGATCTTCCTCGCCGTCGTCACCGCGATCGCCTTCAAGCGCTACTGCCAGACACTGGATTAGAGCAGGTGAGGGGATTTTTTGCCCCTCTCCCCCGCTATCGCGGCGGAGAGGGGCTGGAGACGTATCCGCATTTTGCGAGCATCGCGAGCATAGGCTCCGGCGGTTCGGCGGTGACCGTGACGCTGCCGCGCTCGCCGCCGAGCGGGATCGTCACGGAGCGGGCGTGCAGGTGGAGGGGCACGCGCGGCGAGGGCTCGCGGCCGTAGATGGGGTCGCCCAGCACGGGGAACCCCTCGGCGGCGCAATGGACGCGGAGCTGGTGCGTGCGGCCGGTCTCGGGTGCAAGCTCGAGCCAGGCGAGGCCGTCGCCTGACCCCAGCACGCGATAGCGGGTGAGGGCGCGCTGGCCCGCGGCGTCCGGCGCCATCCGCCAGCCGTCCTTGCGCGTGATCTTCTTGAGCGGCCGATCGATCACGCCCTCGGGCGCCGGCGGCGCGCCTTCGACGATCGCCCAGTATGTCTTCTTGACCGAGGCCGAGGAGAACAAGCGGCCGAGCTTGCTGGCACCGCGCGCGTGGCGCGCGAGCACGAGGCACCCGCTGGTGTCGCGGTCGAGCCGGTGCACGAGCCGCGGCATCTCGCGGATGCCGAAGCGCAGCCAACCCAGGTACCGCTCCAGGCTCTCGGCCGTGCTCGGCCCCGGATGCACCGCGAGCCCCGCGGGCTTGTCGATCACGAGTATGCTGCCGTCGCGGTAGAGGACGCGGGCTTGCAGGTCCTGCGGGGTCATGGCTTGCTTTAGCTATGGCAATTCGCGAGCGGATGGAAGGATCCCCCTCACCCAGCTGCGGCTAAGCTCGCCTCGCTCACTAAGCCTCCGCAACCCTCTCCCCGACGGGGAGAGGGGAGGGTGAGGGGGCACTCGATAAAAGGAGGGCGCATGGCCCGGTATGATTTCGATCTCTTCACCATCGGCGCGGGCTCGGGCGGGGTCGCGGGCTCGCGCCGCGCGGGCTCCTACGGCGCCAAGGTCGGGATCGCCGAGGCCGTGCGCGTGGGCGGCACCTGCGTGCTCAGAGGCTGCGTGCCGAAGAAGCTGCTGGTCTACGGCGCCGAGTTCGCGGACGCCTTCGAGGATGCCGCTGGCTTCGGCTGGAGCCTGGGCGAGCGCCGGTTCGACTGGTCGAAGCTGATCGCCGCCAAGAACAAGGAGCTCGACCGGCTGCATGGCATCTACATCGAGCTGCTCAGGAGCGCCGACGTCGCGATCTTCGACGGCTATGCGCGGATCGTCGATCCGCACACCGTGGAGATCGGGGGCAAGCATTATACCGCCGCGCATATCATCATCGCGACCGGCGCGCGGCCGGTGATGCCGGAGATCGCCGGCATCGAGCACGTGATCTCCTCCGACGAGGCGCTCGACTTGCCGGCGCTGCCGAAGCGCGTGCTGATCGTCGGCGGCGGCTACATCGCCGTGGAGTTCGCGGGCATCTTCGGCAGCTTGGGCTCGAAGGTCACCATTGCGATCCGCGCGGATCAGCCGCTGCGCGGCTTCGACCGGGACGTCCGTTCGGCGCTGGCGGAGGAACTGACCGCGCGCGGCATCGAGATCCACGCGCGCACCCAGGTGGTGCGCGTCGACAAGAAAGGCCGCACCCTCGTCGCCACCACACTCGAC
>DATMMM010000347.1:0-4532 GCA_035569735.1 Allostellaceae bacterium
GAGGCTTCCTGTGCCCGCTGGAGCGCGCACGCAGTCATAGCGAACCCTGCCAATCCCAGCGTGACTGCGCGCGCTAGCGTGCGCTTCGTGCTCATGGTACCTCGGGGCTCGGGTGAGGGATGTTCTCGCTCAAGTTGAAGATAGATACCGCCTCTTAAAAGAAAGCTAAGCTTGCGCCGACGCGGACTGAGCCACGCGCAGCAACAGACCTGGAACCGAAGCATGGGCACCTCACCCCACTTCTCCGCCCCCGCCGGGCGCAGAGGAATTGCAACACCGGAGATCAGTCCCAGCGAGGAGATGCTTCGGCTCGCGGTCGGGCTCGCGGACGAGGCCCGCGCCTTCGTGCGGCCGCGCTTTCGCTCCCGCGTCTCGATCGAGGAAAAATCCGACGGCACGCCGGTGACCGAGGTCGATACCGCGCTCGAGGCGCGGCTTCGGGACCGGATCCACGCGCGCTTTCCGGTGCACGGCATCATCGGCGAGGAGGGCGGCGGTCAGCGCGGCGATGCCGACTGGGTCTGGGTGCTCGATCCCATCGACGGGACCCAGTCCTTCATCCTGGGAAAGCCGACCTTCGCGACATTGATCGGGCTCATGCACCGGGGCAGGCCCGTGCTCGGCGTCATCGAGCATCCCGCGCTCGGCGACCGCTGGGTCGGCGCCGCCGGCACTCCTACGCTTTTTAATGGCGCGGCGGCGCGCGTCCGGCCGTGCGCCGGCGTCGCCGAAGCCGCGCTCAGCACGACCGGGCCCAACTGGTTCGCCGAGGACGAGCTCGCGAGTTTCGACCGCGTGCGCCGAGCCGCCAAGGTGCAGCACTGGGGCGGGGACTGTCACGCCTTCGGCTTGCTCGCGAGCGGCTTCATCGATCTCGTCATCGAGTCCAGCCATCGCTTGCATGATTTCTGCGCGCTGGTGCCGGTGATCTCGGGCGCCGGCGGGGTCATGACGGACTGGGCGGGCCGCGCGCTCGGAGGCGGGAGCGGACCGCGGGTGATCGCGGCGGGCGACCGGCGCGTCCACGCCGAGGCGCTCGCCTTGCTCGGCGAAGGCAAATCCTGGTAAGTCCGGCGCCCATGTGCGCGGAGCTTTCATACGACTACGTCATCGTGGGCGCGGGCTCGGCGGGCTGCGTGCTCGCCAATCGGCTCTCGGAATCCGGTGCTGGCGTGCTTCTGCTGGAAGCCGGTCCCAAGGACCGCGGCTGGAAGATCCACATGCCGGCGGCGCTCACCTACAACCTGCGCGACGCCAAATACAATTGGGCCTATGAGACCGAGCCGCAGCCGCACATGGACGGCCGGCGCATGTATTGGCCGCGGGGACGCGTGCTCGGCGGCTCGTCGTCTCTCAACGCTATGGTCTATGTCCGCGGCCACGCGCTCGACTACGATCGCTGGGCCGGCAACGGACTGCCGGGCTGGTCCTATGCGCATGTGCTGCCCTACTTCAAGCGCGCGGAGACCTGCGCGCGCGGTGGCGACGACTATCGCGGCAGCAGCGGGCCTCTCCATGTCTCGCGCGGCTCGATGAGTAACCCGCTCTTCGGCGCGTTCATCGAGGCGGGGCAGCAGGCGGGCTATCCGTTCACGGCGGACATGAACGGTTTCCAGCAGGAGGGCTTCGGCCCGATGGACATGACGGTCCATCGCGGGCGCCGGTGGAGCGCGGCGGCGGCCTACCTGCGGCCGGCGATGGGGCGGCGCAATCTCACGGTGATGGTGGGCGCGCTCGCCACCCGCGTCGTCGTCGAGGGCGGCCGCGCCACGGCGATCGAGTTCCGGCATCGCGGGTCGCTGCATCGGGCAGGCGCGCGCGAGATCATTCTGGCGGGCGGCGCCATCAACTCGCCGCAGCTCCTGTTGCTGTCGGGGATCGGACCGGCGGACGAGATCCGGCGCCTGGGTATCGCGGTCGTGCAGGACTTGCGGGGTGTCGGACGCAACCTCCAGGACCACCTCGAGCTCTACGTGCAGTACGCATCAAAAGAGCCGATCACGCTTTACCTCACCGAAAATCCGGTGAACCGGGTGGCGATCGGCGCGCGATGGTTCCTCTTCAAGTCCGGTCTCGGCGCCTCCGCGCATCTCGAGGCGGGCGCCTTCATCCGGCGCAACGCCGAGGTCCCGCATCCCGACCTGCAATATCATTTCCTGCCGTCGCTGGTGAACGACCACGGCCGCAAGCCCATCGGCCGTCACGGCTTTCAAGCCCATGTCGGCCCGATGCGGCCGACCAGCACGGGCTATCTCCGGCTCCGCTCGGCGGACCCCACAGCGCATCCGGAGATCCAGCCCTGCTATCTCGCAACCGAGCAGGACCGGCGCGAGATGCGCGACGCGGTCAGGCTCACGCGCGAGATCTTTGCCCAGAGCGCCTTCGATCGCTTCCGCGGCGAGGAGATCCAGCCGAGTGCGGTGGCGCGAAGCGATGCCGAGATCGACGCCTTCGTGCGCGCGAGGTCCGACAGCGCCTACCATCCCTGCGGCACCTGCCGCATGGGATTGGACGAGCATGCCGTGGTGGACGGCGAGCTGCGCTTGCGCGGCATCGAGGGCCTTCGCGTGGTCGACGCCTCGATCATGCCGAGCGTGGTGAGCGGCAATCTCAACGCGCCCACCATCATGATCGCAGAGAAGGCGGCCGACATGATCCTCGGCCGCCCCGCGCTCGAGCCGCTCTACGTGCCGGTCTATGCGCCCGAGCGCAAGAGCGCGACAAAGGTGGCCGAGCGCCGCGAGGTCGCGCACTGAGCGAGCCAGTGCCGGTTTAAGCTACCAAGGCCGCCGCGACGGTTCGCCGCGGCTCCCGCATTCAGACCCAGTGCCCGCGTACTCAGCCCAGGTTTTGGACGCTCTGGTAGAGGAGGGGCGCGCTCTGTTCTTCTGCGCCCAGGTTCCGCCACAGAGCCGGCACGAAAACACCGCCAGTCCCGAGGGATCACCCGGGGACCCTGGGCCGTTGTTTGAGAGCGCTCTGAAAGGAGGCACGTTATGGAACAGTCGAACAAACGCAGCTCGCGATCCCGCTGGCGCAGCCTGGGCGGCGCCGCGCTTGCCATGGCCGCGGTGGCGGTCATCGGCTTGACGACCGTGACGCCCGCGAAGGCCGACTGGCGGCACGACGATTGGCACCACCACGGTGGCGTCGGGTTCGGCTTCTCGATCGGTGGTCCCGCCTACGGGTATTACCCGTATCCGGCCTACCCCGCCTATCCAGCCTACCCCGCCTACAGCTATCCGTACTACGGCGGGTACTCGCCCTACTACGGCGGATACTCTCCGTACTACTACGGCGGACCGTCCGTCAGCTTCAATTTCGGCCACCGATAACAACAAGGCCGATCGTGTTTGAGACTGGCCCCGCTTCGGCGGGGCTTTTTTCTTGATCGGGAGATTGGTGGCTCGGCACCGATCTCCCGATCTCGATTGGCCCCCCGGGTGGCCCGCGCCCGTCACTGGCCCCGCTTCGGCGGGGCTTTTTCTTGTCGAACTTTAGGCTTGCCGAGCCGCTTTGGCGGCCCAGCCTTGGTCACGCCGAAATTCTTCGACTGGGTTTCCCGATTCGCGGTTAGAAACCCTTCTGCGGTCAAGCCGCGCTTCAGCAATTCCCGCACCGCCGATGCTCGGCTCGGCATGCGATGCTCGAAGCGCCAGTCATCCAGGGCCTTCAGCTCGTCATCGGTCAGCATGATCTGCAGGCGCTCGCCTCGCATGATCTCGGGCAATGATCCCCTCTTCTCGCAAGACCTTGACCCGGTTTCTGAAAATCGAACCGGCGCCGGCCACTTAGTCCTGATTGTGAGCGCTCTGCTGAGACGTGTCGGCAATGTACATTGCCGAATCGGCCCGGACTCGCTTTTTACGCATATGTTTTGGGAAGGTGAAAAGCGAGGCGCGTCCGGACCAACTGGTAACATTCGCAAGATGCCGCGACGAGACCCTGGCGCTCACGTATTGTGACTTGCCGCCGGCCGCGCGCAATCAAGCCGGCACGTTCCAATTCCCGGGCAGCGTTCGTGACGCTTTGCCTCTGGACCCCCAGCATTTCGCCGAGCAGGTTGTGAGTGATCTGCAGCGCGTCATAGTCACCGCGGTCGCGCATCATGAGCAGCCAACGCGCCAGCCGCTCCTTGAGGCTGTGCGTACCGTTGCACGCTACCGACACCAGGACCTGCTCGAGAAAGGCGTGGACATAAGTGTACATGAGATTTCGGAAGGCCGGCATTGACGCCATCGCTCGCGTAAACGCCGCGCGCGACATCTTTGCCGCGCTCCCCGGGATCTGGACGAGAAGCCGGACCGAGGATGTCTTGGCACCGAAGACGGCCTGGATAGCCGTGCAACCCTCCCGACCGATCGTTGCCATCTCAATGACGCTGCCGTTCGCATAAACCGCCACCACCGAGACGACACCGCTATCGGGGAAAAATACATGGTCGAGCGGACTGTCGGCGTCCATGAGAACTTGCCCGCGTTGGCAGCGAATCTGTTCAAGCTCCGGCATAAGCCGCTTGAGATTGCGGGAGG
>DATMMM010000348.1:0-2402 GCA_035569735.1 Allostellaceae bacterium
GCCCGCGCTCGCGCGCGCGCTGCGCCGCGGTCCAGCCGGCGTTGAGCCGGTCGGCCGAGGTGACGGCGAGCAGCCCCACATCGCGGCGATCCTCGGCCATGAGGCCGACCGCCTGGATCGCCTCTGGCACCACCGCGCCGGTATAGGCGACGACGACCTGGCAATTCGGGCCCGGCGCGCGCTGCCAATAGGCGCCGTCGACGATCGCTTGCCGCAGCTCCGGGGTCATCGCCCGCTTGATCTGCTCGATCGGCCGTGTCGATAAGCGCAGATAGACCGAGCCTCCGGTCTCGTCGCGCAGCCAGTTGCGCTCGGAAGCTTCAGCCTCGGCGTCGCGCTGGATGTAGTCGAAGGCGAACGCGAGGATCACCGCGAGCTCGTCGACGAACGCCGGCTCGAAAGCGGCGAGCCCGTCCTGGGCAATCCCGATGAGCGGGGTCGCGATCGACTGGTGCGCACCGCCCTCGGGCGCGAGGGTGATGCCGGAGGGCGTCGCCACCAGGATGAAGCGCGCGTCCTGATAGCAGGCGTAGTTGAGCGCATCGAGCCCGCGCTGAATGAAGGGATCGTAGAGCGTGCCGATCGGGATGAGGCGCTCGCCGTTGATCGCGTGCGAGAGCCCGAGCGCGGAGAGCAGGATGAACAGATTCATCTCGGCGATGCCGAGCTCGATGTGCTGGCCCTTGGGCGAGAAATCCCAGTTGAAGGTCGAGGGAATGCGTTCGCTGCGGAACGTGTCGGCGAGCGCCTCGCGCGCAAAGAGGCCGCGCCGGTTGACCCAAGGCCCAAGATTGGTCGAGACGGTGACGTCGGGCGAGGTGGTGACAATGCGCGCGGCGATCTCGGTCTTGCCGCGGCCGAGCTCGTTGAGCAGCGCGCCGAACCCCGCCTGCGTCGACATCACCGGCTGGATCGACACCGACAGATCCGCCGGCACCTCGATACGCGGCGCCTGGTGGCGCCGGCGGCCGGCGGCGAACGGCACGCGGTCGAGAAACCGCTCCAGCTCGGCCGGCGCGATGCTCAGCCCCTCGAACTTGTCCCACTCGTGCCCGGGGCGGATATTCATCCCCGCGCGCAAGCTTTCCGTCTGCCCCGGCGTCATGAGCCCGGCGTGGTTGTCCTTGTGTCCGGCAAACGGCAGCCCGAAGCCCTTGATCGTGTAGCAGATGAAGCAGATCGGCCGGTCGTGGTCGACCCTGCCGAAAGCCTCGAGCAGCGAGGGCAGATCGTGGCCGGCGAGATTGGTCATCAGGCGCGCGAGCTCCTCGTCCGAGCGCGCCTCGATCAGCCGCGTCACGTCGCCTTGATCGCCGATCTCGTCGAGGAGGCGCCGGCGCCAGGCGGCGCCGCCCTGGAAGACGAGCGCCGAATAGAGCTGGTTGGGACAGTTGTCGATCCATTGGCGCAGCCGCTCGCCGCCTTTCTCGCGGAACGCCTGCTGTAACAGCGATCCGTATTTGAGGATGACCACGTCCCAGCCGAAGGCTTTGAACAGCGCTTCGTACCGCGCCCACAGCCCTTCGCGGACCACCGCGTCGAGGCTCTGGCGGTTGTAGTCGATGATCCACCAGCAATTGCGCAGCCCTTGCTTCCAGCCCTCGAGGATCGCTTCGAAGATGTTGCCTTCGTCGAGCTCGGCATCGCCGACGAGCGCGATCATCCGGCCTTCGGGCTGCTGCAAGCCCCAGCCGTGTGCGCGGACGTAATCCTGCATGAGCGAGGCGAACAGCGTCTGCGCCACCCCCAGGCCGACCGAGCCGGTGGAAAAGTCGACGTCGTCTCCATCCTTGCTACGCGAGGGATAGCTCTGCGCGCCCTTGTAGCCGCGGAAGTCCTCGAGCTTCTGCCGGCTCTGGCGTCCGAGCAGATATTGGATGGCGTGATAGATCGGGCTTGCGTGTGGCTTGACGGCGACGCGGTCCTGCGCGCGCAGCGCGCGGAAATAGAGCGCGGTCATGATGGTGGCGAGCGACGCGGACGAGGCCTGGTGTCCGCCGACCTTCACGCCGTCGACGTTCTCGCGCACATGGTTGGCGTGGTGGATGGTCCAAGTCGCGAGCCACAGCACCTTTCGTTCGAGCTCGCGCAGGATCGCGAGCTCGCGCGCGCTGGGGTGAGTCTCGGCGGCTTTGGCCATCGCAGCCGGCAATCTACAGCGCTTTGCGTCGGAGCGAAATGCGCCGAGCGGTTGCGCGTGTGCGGCCTACGGCTCCAGCAGCACCTGACGGCAGGCGGCGGGCAGGTCGGCCATCCTCGGTCCCGGCTTGGGCTTTGCCGGCGGACCGGGCCTGGGATGCAGCACCGCCTCGGTGAACCAGTGCTCGAGCTCCGCGCCGCAGCCGTCGTCCGCCGGGCGTGGAGCCTGCGGCGTGCAATCGGGACTGTCGGCGGGACAGACG
>DATMMM010000349.1:0-10054 GCA_035569735.1 Allostellaceae bacterium
CAGGCGAGCGGGTTGGCGGCGTCCTTGCCCGCGATATCGGGCGCGCTGCCGTGAACCGGCTCGTAAAGCGCCTTGCGGCGGCCACTGCTGTCGGCGGCGCCCAGTGAGGCCGAGGGCAGCATGCCCAGCGAGCCCGTCAGCATCGCCGCGCAGTCCGACAGGATGTCGCCGAACAGGTTGTCGGTCACGATGACGTCGAACTGCTTGGGATTGCGCACGAGCTGCATGGCACAGTTGTCGGCGTACATGTGGCCGAGCTCGACGTCCTTGTACTCGGCAGCGTGCAGCTTCGTGACCTCGTCGCGCCAGAGCACGCCGGTGTGCATGACATTGGCCTTCTCGACCGAGGTCACCTTGTTGCGGCGCTTGCGCGCGAGCTCGAAAGCGACGCGCGCCACCCGGATGATCTCCGGGCTGGTGTAGACCTGGGTGTCGATCCCACGCCGCGTGCCGTCGGGCAAGGTGGTGACGCCGCGGGGCTCGCCGAAATATACGCCGCCCGTGAGCTCGCGCACGATCACGATGTCGAGGCCCCTCACCACCTCGGGCTTGAGCGTGGAGGCGCCGATCAGCGGGTCGAAGACCATCGCGGGCCGCAGGTTCGCGAACAGGTCCATCTCCTTGCGCAGGCGCAGGAGGCCGCGCTCGGGCTTCGATTGGAACGGCAGCGCGTCCCATTTCGGCCCGCCCACCGCGCCGAACAGCACCGCGTCGCTCTGCTGCGCCAGGCGCAGCGTCTCGTCGGTGAGCGGCACGCCGTGCGCGTCGAGCGCGGCACCCCCCACCAAACCCTCGGTCACGTCGAAGGTCGCGATGCGCCGACGGTCGAACCACTCGATGACGCGGCCTACCTGGCGCATCACCTCGGGACCGATACCGTCACCGGGCAGCGACAGCACCTTCTTGTTGGCGGCCATGGGGAAATGTCCTCGGTCGAAAGCGCGGTCGCGGCCGCTCAGGAATAGAGCCAGGGCTGGCTCATGCGCTGGCGCTGCTCGTAGTGCTCGATCGCCGGCGCCTTCTGCATGGTGAGGCCGACATCGTCGAGGCCGTTCAGCAGACAGTGCTTGCGGAAGGCGTCGATCTCGAAGTGGACCTTCTCGCCGTCGGGGCGCTCGATGGTCTGCTGCTGCAGGTCGATGGAAAGGCGGGCGTTCGCGCCTTTTTTGGCATCGTCCATCAGTTGGTCGACGATCTGCTGCGGCAGCTTGATGGGCAGGATGCCGTTCTTGAAACAGTTGTTGTAAAAGATGTCGGCGAAGCTCGAGGCGATGACGCAGCGGATGCCGAAATCCAAGAGCGCCCAGGGCGCGTGCTCGCGCGAGGAGCCGCAGCCGAAATTCTCGCCGGCAACCAGGATCTTGGCGTGGCGATAGGCCGGCTGGTTCAGCACGAAGTCCGGCTTCTCCGAGCCGTCGGCGTTGTAGCGCAGCTCGTCGAACAGCACCTTGCCGAGACCCGTGCGGGCGATCGTTTTCAGATGCTGCTTCGGGATCACCTTGTCGGTGTCGCAGTTGATGATCGGCAGCGGCGCCGCGATCCCCGTGAGCGTGGTGAATTTTTCCATGGGACTGCTCCTCAGCCGAGCTTGCGCACGTCGGTCAGGTGGCCCGTGACCGCCGCCGCCGCCGCCATCGCGGGGCTCACGAGGTGGGTGCGGCCGCCGCGGCCCTGGCGGCCCTCGAAGTTGCGGTTCGAGGTGGAAGCACAGCGCTCGCCGGGCTCGAGCTTGTCTGGATTCATGGCGAGGCACATGGAGCAGCCGGGCTCTCGCCATTCGAAGCCGGCCTCGAGGAAGATGCGATCGAGGCCCTCCTCCTCGGCTTGATGCTTCACCAGACCGGAGCCGGGCACCACCATCGCATTGACGCCTGCCGCGACCTTGCGGCCCTTGGCGATGGCGGCGGCGGCGCGCAGGTCCTCGATACGTCCGTTGGTGCAGGAGCCGATGAAGACGCGCTGCACCGGCAGCTCCGCGAGCTTGGTGCCGGGCTCGAGCCCCATGTACTCGAGCGAGCGGAGCATCGCGTTGCGCTTGCCTTCGTCGGAGACATCCGCCGGGTTCGGCACCACGCCGGTGATCGGCAGCACGTCCTGTGGGCTGGTGCCCCAGGTCACCTGCGGCACGACCGAAGCCGCGTCGATCTCGACGGTGTGGTCATAGTGCGCGCCGGGATCGCTCGGCAGCGTGCGCCAGAATTGGACCGCCTGCTCCCAGGCGGCACCCTTGGGTGCGTGCGGGCGGCCCTTGAGGTACTCGAACGTGGTCTCGTCGGGCGCCACCAGCCCCGCTCGCGCGCCACCCTCGATGCTCATGTTGCAGACGGTCATGCGGCCTTCCATGGAGAGGCCGCGGATGGTGCTGCCGGCGTACTCGATCACATGGCCGGTGCCACCGGCGGTGCCGATCTTGCCGATGATCGCGAGGATCAGGTCCTTGGGCGTCACGCCCAAGGGCAGGTTGCCCTCGACCCGCACCAGCATGTTCTTGGCGGGCGTCTGGATCAGCGTCTGGGTCGCGAGCACATGCTCGACCTCGGAGGTGCCGATGCCGAAGGCGAGACAGCCGAAGGCGCCATGGGTCGCGGTGTGGCTGTCGCCGCAGACCACGGTCATGCCGGGCTGGGTCATGCCTTGCTCGGGCCCGATGATGTGGACGATGCCCTGGCGGATGTCGGCAACGCCGTAGTAGGGAATGCCGAATTCCTTCACGTTCCGCTCGAGCGTCTCGACCTGGAGCCGAGATTCCGGCTCCTCGATGCCGCGCGAGCGATCCGTGGTCGGCACGTCGTGGTCGGCGACCGCGATGGTCGCATCGGGACGCCGCACGCCGCGCTTCGCCGCGCGCAAGCCCTCGAAGGCTTGCGGACTCGTCACCTCGTGGACGAGATGGCGGTCGATGTAGAGCAGACAGGTGCCGTCGGGCTGCCGGTCTACGAGGTGGGCGTCCCAGATCTTGTCGAAGAGCGTGCGCGGTTTGGTCATCGCATTAGTCCTGCATCTTAGGATCCCTCACCCTCCCGCTTCGCGGGCCCCTCCCTCTCCCAAAAGGGCCAGAGGGTATCTCAAATCGCCCTCTCCCCTTGTGGGAGAAGGGTTGGGTGAGGGGCAGTTCCGAGTTAGGCCGGCGTCTCCGCCGGCTCGGCGGCGCCGGTCTCCGGCGCCTCTGTCTCGCCGACCTCATGGCTGCGCTCGGCGATGCGCGCGGCTTTGCCGGTGCGGCCGCGGAGGTAATAGAGCTTGGCGCGGCGCACGGCGCCGCGCCGCATCACCTCGATCGCGCTGATGCGCGGCGAATAGAGCGGGAAGATGCGCTCCACACCCTCGCCATAGGAAATCTTGCGCAGCGTGAAGCTGGAGTTGAGGCCGGCGTTCTTGCGCGCGATGCACACGCCCTCGAAGGCCTGGACGCGCTCGCGCTCGCCTTCCACCACCTTGAGGCTCACCCGCACCGTGTCGCCCGGGGAGAATTCCGGGATCGTCCGGCCGGCCAGCAGCTTCTCGATCTGCTCCGCCTCGAGCGTCTTGAGCACCGTCATGGCATCACCTCTTTCATCCGTTCTTCGGCCCAGGCTCGGCGCCTTGCGAGGCGAGCCGGCGTTCCCACAAATCCGGGCGGCGCTCGCGCGTCGCCTTCTCCCGCTGCTCCTGCCGCCATTGGCGGATCCGGTCGTGATGACCGGAGAGCAGCACTTCCGGCACCGCGCGGCCTTCCCAGACCTGGGGCCGCGTGTAGTGCGGATATTCGAGGAGCCCGTCCTCGAAACTCTCCTCAGCGAGCGTCGCCTGATCCCCGATCACTCCCGGCAGCAACCGAACGCACGCGTCGATGAGCGCGATCGCCGCCGGCTCACCGCCCGAGAGCACGAAGTCGCCGAGGCTCAGTTCCTCGATGCCGCGCGCCTCGATCGCCCGTTCGTCCACCCCTTCGTAGCGGCCACAGAGCAGGCTCACGCCCGGCCCCGCCGCCAACGTCTTGACGCGCGCCTGATCAAGCAGACGGCCGCGAGGCGAGAGATAGATCACCGGACCCGGCCCAGCCGCTTCCGTGATCACCCGATCAAGGACATCGGGCCGCATCACCATCCCCGGACCGCCGCCGAACGGCGCGTCGTCGACGGTGCGGTGTTTATCGCCCGCGAAACCGCGGATGTCTACTGTTTCCAAGCGCCAAAGCCCGTCCGCCAAAGCCTTGCCCGCGAGCGAGCAGCCGAGCGGCCCCGGGAACATCTCCGGAAACAGCGTCATCACACTCGCCATCCAAACCAATCTACTCGTCCTTCTCCGCTTCTATCGGGCGGTTGTCCAAGAGCCCTTCCGGCGGATCGATCACCAGCCTGCCCGCCTCGAGATCCACCACCGGGACCACGCGATTGGTGAAGGGCACCATGACCGACGCACCGGCCTCGCGCTTCACTTCCAGGCTCGGGCCACCGCCGTAGTCGTGCACCGCCGTCACCTCGCCGAGCGCCGTACCGTCTTTGAGCTCCGCCCGCAGCCCCACCAGATCGTCCCAGTAGAACTCGCCCTCCGCGGGGGTCGGCAGCGCCGAGCGCCGCACGTAGAGCTTGGTGCCCTTGAGCGCCGTCGCGGCGTCGCGATCCCCGATCCCCTCAACCTCCGCCAGCACCGCGCCCCGCGCCTTGCCGACCACAGTCAGCGAGAACTTGCGCCCGCCGCTCTCGTCCTCGAGCGGCCCGTAGCTCGCGATATCCTCGGGCTCGGCGGCGTAGCTCAAGATCCTGACTGCGCCCTTGATGCCGTGGACGCCGAGCACGAGGCCCATGAGCACGCGCCGCTCCGAGCCCATGAGCGCCGGACGGTGTTAGGCCTGCGGCGCGGCTTCGGTTGCTGGCGCCGCCGCACCCGCCGCCGCTTCTGCGCCGCCTTCCGCCGCCTTCGCCCGCTCCTGCGCTTTGGCGCGGGGCGCGGACTTCTTCGGCGTCTCGCGAATCTCCGGCTTCGGCCGCAAGCCCGCATCGCCCAGGAAGCGCGCCACCCGATCGCTGGGCGTCGCCCCCATCTTGAGCCAATGCTCGATGCGCTCGCCCTTGAGCACGACGCGCTCCTTGTGGCCGCGATCGAGCATCGGATTGTAGGTGCCGACCTTCTCGATGAAGCGGCCGTCGCGCGGATTGCGGGAATCCGCAATCACGATCGAATAGAACGGGCGCTTCTTCGCGCCGCCGCGGGTCATGCGAATCTTGAGTGCCATAAATCTCCTTTCGGGGTGTTAGTCAGGCTGATGTCGCACCGCCTCGATCCGGTATCCGTCGAGATCGATGACGAAGGCGGCGTAGTAATGCGCGTGGTACTCGGGCCTGAGGCCCGGCTTGCCGTTGTCGCGGCCTCCGGCGGCGAGCCCCGCCGCGTGGAACGCATCGACGGCAGCACGCGCGGGCGCCAGGAAGCAGACATGCCCATTGAGCGCCGGGCCGTCGGCGTTTTTGGTGACCCAAAACGGCAGCGCCTGCTCCTTGAGAGGATGCGGCTCGGTGCGTCCGTAGCCGGAGGCGTCCTCGAGGTCGAACATGCGGGCATATCCGAGCGGCGCCAGGACCGCGTCGTAGAAGGCGCGGCTTCGCGCGAGGTCGCACACGCCGAGCGAGAGATGGTCGATCATCGTCCGTACGGCCTGCCGCCGCCCGGCATCAGGCCGGGCAAGCCATGGCGCATCAGGCCTTTCTTTCCGAGCTTCGAGGCCTTGCGCATCATGTCGGACATGTCCTGATACTGCTTCAGCAGCCGGTTGACCTCCGGCACCGTCGTGCCCGAGCCCGTCGCGATGCGCCGGCGGCGCGAGGCGTTGAGCACCTTCGGATTCCGGCGCTCCTTGCGCGTCATGGACGAGATGATCGCCTCCTGGCGCTTGAGCAGGCTCTCGTCGATCTTGGCCTCGTCGATCTGCTTCTTGATCTTGCCGATGCCGGGCAGCATGCCGAGCAGGCTCGACATGCCGCCCATCTTGCGCAGCTGCTTCAGCTGCGAGGCGAGGTCGTCGAGATCGAAGCTGCCCTTCTGGATCTTGAGCGCGAGCTTCTCGGCGTCCTCCTGCTCGACCGTCTCGGCGGCTTTCTCGACCAGGCCCACGATGTCGCCCATGCCGAGGATGCGGCCGGCGACGCGGTCGGGCTGGAAAGCCTCGAGCGCATCGAGCTTCTCGCCGACGCCGACGAATTTGATCGGACGGCCCGTGATCGCGCGCATGGAGAGCGCGGCGCCGCCGCGCGCGTCACCGTCGACCCGCGTCAGCACGATCCCGCTGATGCCCACGCGCTCGGCGAAGCTCTTGGCGACGTTGACCGCGTCCTGGCCGGTGAGCGCGTCCGCCACCAGCAAGGTCTCGGTCGGATGGGTGGCGTCCCGCACCGCCGCCGCTTCCGCCATCAGCGCCTCGTCGATGTGGAGGCGGCCGGCGGTATCGAGCATCAGAACGTCGTAGCCCTGGAGGCGCGCGGCCTCGTGCGCGCGCTTGGCGATCGCCACCGGCCGCTCGCCCGCGATGAAGGGCAGCGTGTCGACCGACACCTGGCGCCCCAGCACCGCGAGCTGCTCTTGCGCGGCCGGGCGCTGCACGTCGAGCGAGGCCATCATCACCTTCTTGCGATGGCGCTCCTTCAGATGCCGGGCAAGCTTCGCGGTGGTGGTAGTCTTGCCGGAGCCTTGCAGCCCCACCATCATCACCACGACCGGAGCGGGTGCGTTGAGGTTGAGGCCGGCTTCGCCATCCGCGGCATCCTCTCCCGCGAGCGTCGCCACCAGATGGTCGTGCACGATCTTGACCACCATCTGGGCTGGCGTGACCGATCGGATCACCTCCTGACCGACCGCCTTCGCCTTCACGCCGTCGACGAAGCTCTTCACCACCGGCAGCGCCACGTCCGCCTCCAGCAGCGCCACGCGGATTTCGCGCAGCGCCGCCTCGACGTCGGCCTCGCCAAGCGCGCCGCGCCGGCGCAGCCGGTCGAAGACTCCGTTCAAGCGATTGCTGAGGCTTTCGAACATCTCCACTCCCAGGCGGCTTCATCCCAAGGCCAAACGGGCCAGCGCGCGACACTCGCGGACTGGCCGGCCCCGGGCGATTCCGCCCGATCAGGCAAACGTGCTGCTTCCTGGGAAGCGCGCGGACACTATGTCCACACCTACCGGCTGTCAATCAGCCGGCCGCAAAGCCGTAATGACACGAGTGAGATGTAGAATGAATTTCATTTACATTTTTGATCCGTTTCGCGATAAGCCCATATTGAGCTGTTGAGACCGCGCGCACGCACCGTTGCCGGGTCGGGAGCCTCATGCATTCGGTCAATCTGCTGTATTCGATTTCAGGTTTCGTCGTCGGGTTCCTGGTGGGGATGACGGGCGTGGGGGGTGGGTCCTTGATGACGCCCATCCTCATCCTCCTGTTCGGCGTCCATCCCGCGACCGCCGTCGGCACCGATCTCCTCTATGCCGCCGCCACCAAGACGGGCGGCAGTCTCATTCACGGGCTGGGTGGCACGATCGATTGGCGGGTGGTCGGACGCCTCGCGGCGGGGAGCGTGCCGATGACCGCGCTGACGCTCTTCGTGCTCTCCCAGCTCGACATCAAGGGGCCGATCGCCGACCAGGTGGTTACCGTGGTGCTGAGCACGGCGCTTTTCGCCACGGCGGCGGTGTTGATCTTCCGCAAGCGCATCACGGCGGCTTACAGGAAGGGGGTGGGCGAGCTCGATCCGCGGCGCACTGCCGCGCTCACCGTCGCGATGGGAGCCGCCCTGGGAATCGTGGTGTCGATCTCCTCGGTGGGAGCCGGCGCCATCGGCGTCACCGCCTTGCTCCTGCTCTACCCTCGTTTTCCTACAGTGCGGATCGTCGGCTCCGACATCGCGCACGCGGTGCCACTGACGCTCCTTGCCGGCATCGGACACTGGATCATGGGCTCGATCGACTTTCTGATGCTGGGCTCTTTGCTGATGGGTTCCCTGCCGGGCATCTTCCTCGGCAGCTACATGTCGGCGCGCGTGCCGGATGTGGCGTTGCGATTAACCCTGGCGGCCACCCTCATCGTCGCCGGCAGCAAGCTGGTGCTCTGAACGGAGCGCCGGCCAGACGCTTCGAGAGCCCGCTGCCATAATTCAGCCACAAGAACATCATCCCGGCGCCTCGGAAGCTTCCTGTCGCGGGCTGCGTTGTCCGCGTGTCTCCTTTCGAGTTCGAACCCTCAAACAGACGGAACCGCCATGACCAAGATGCTCACCTCCACACGCAGCCTGCTCCTCGCCGGCGCGCTCGCTTTTGCGGCGCTTCCGGCCCTGGCACAGACCGCGCCCCAAGCCCAGCCCGCCGCTCCCGCGGCCGGCGCAGCCACCACAACCACGTCCGGCGCCGCCACCAGCAAGACCGATCTGGGCGCGACCGGCAAAACCGCGACCACCAAGACGGATATCGGCACGACCGGCAAGACCGCGACCAGCAAGTCGGCCGCGCACGGGAAGACGGTCGCTTCGGCTCACAAGAGCAACGTGCACCGGGTCTCGACCAAGAAACACGCCACGACCGGGACGACCGCGAAGCCGGCGAGCAACAGCTCGACGGGCACCGGCGCGACGCAGCCGCAGTAACACCTCTTCGGTCCGCACCTTGGACGGACGCGGCGCCTCGAGCGCCGCGTCTTTTTTCTAGAGCGAGATAAACCAGCGCATTTTCGCCGGCCGCTCCCACCAATCCGCATTCCAATTGGACAGGGTTGGAGGCCGACCCTATATACGGCGCCATGGCCGGCACCCCCTTCATCAAGATGCACGGGCTCGGCAACGACTTCGTCGTGCTGGACGCGCGCGCCCGGCCGATCGCGCTCGACGATATCAGCGCCCGCGCCATCGCCGACCGCCATACCGGCGTCGGCTGCGACCAACTCCTGGTGATGGAGCCGCCCAGGCAATCCGGCGCCGATGTGTTCATGCGCATCCGGAACGCCGACGGCGACGAGGTCGAGGCCTGCGGCAACGGCACGCGCTGCATCGCCGCGGCGCTCATGCGCGAGACCGGCAAGCCGCGCGTGGTGATCGAGACGGTGGCCGGTTTGCTGGAGGCGCGCGAAGCCGGCGCCGCACGCGTCACCGTCGACATGGGGCCGGCGCGGCTCGGCTGGCGCGAGATCCCGCTGGCAAGCGAGTGCGACACGCTCCATGTGCCCCTGACGCTGGGTCCGCTCGCCGATCCCGTCGCCACCAACATGGGCAATCCGCACGCGACCTTCTTCGTGGCGGACGCGGAGGCGATCGACGTCGCGCGGCTGGGCCCCGAGCTCGAGCATCATGCGATGTTCCCGGAGCGCGCCAACATCGGGATCGCGAGCCTCGCCGGAACGGACCGGCTGCGCTTCCGGGTCTGGGAGCGCGGCACTGGCATCACCGTCGCCTGCGGCACTGGCGCGTGTGCGGCAGCCGTGGCGGGGGCTCGGCGCGGTCTCACGGGCCGCCGGGTGACGGTGGTGGCGGACGGCGGGCCGCTCGAGATCGAGTGGCGCGCCGACGGCCACGTGCTCATGACCGGCCCCGCCGCGGTGAGTTTTTCCGGCATTCTCGATCCCTCCCTGCTCGGGTGAGCCCATGGCCGGCATCGAGGTCATCACGCTGGGCTGCCGCCTCAACGCCTTCGAATCCGAGGTGATCCGGCGCGAGGCCGGTGCCGCGGGCCTCGCCGATGTGGTCATCGTCAACACCTGCGCGGTGACGGCGGAGGCCGAGCGGCAAGCGCGCCAGGCGATCCGGCGCGCGCGGCGCGAGCGCCCCACTGCGCGGCTCATCGTCACGGGCTGCGCCGCGCAGATTTCTCCCGAGCGCTACGCGGGCATGGCCGAGGTGGACCAAGTGCTCGGCAATATCGAAAAGCTCCGCGCTGAGAGCTATCGCGTGGCCGGACCGCGCGTCGCCGTGGACGACATCATGGTCGTGCGCGAGACCGCCGCGCATCTCGTCGATGGGTTCGAGGGCCGCGCGCGCGGCTTCGTCGAGGTGCAGCAGGGTTGCGATCACCGCTGCACCTTCTGCATCATCCCGTTCGGGCGCGGCAA
>DATMMM010000350.1:0-10527 GCA_035569735.1 Allostellaceae bacterium
CGCCATGCCCGAAGGCCCCGCGCGCCATGGCGGTCATCGCCAAGTATGTTGACGCGCAGCCCGGTCCCAGCGCCGGGCGGCTACTCCCCAAGGGGTCGCAGTCTTATATCGGATGATCGGGCGGAGGCAATCCAGGAAGAAAGCGGGCCCGGTTATCCCGCAAGCCCTGCGACCAGCCGGTCGACCCGAGCCCAGATCGCGTCACGGGCGAGGGCGTAATCATCGCTGACCGCCGGCACGGCCCAGCGCTCCACCCGGCAGGCAGAGCCGACATAGGGTCCGAGATCGGGCTCGAAAGTGATCGCGACCCGAGCCGGTGCCGCAAGCTCGCGGGTCAGGGTCAAGGGAATGCGCCAGCTCACGTCATAGCCATCTCCGCGCATGCCCGCGACCACATGGGGAGGCACCGCGCCGTCGGGCTCGGTGCCGGCGGAGATTGCGCGAAACGGCAGCCGCCGCTCGGTCGCGAGCTTGTTGAAATACTCGGCGGCGATCAGGCTTTTCGCCGACGCGTGCAGGCAGACGAACAACACCAGGCTCTGCTCGGGCATGACACGCTCCTATTTCACGTAGACCCAGTCGGGTTGCAACATCGGGAAGGCGATCAGGCCGATGGCGGCGGTGGCCGCCACGAGCATGGGTGTGCTGAGCTTCTTGGTCGCGAAGAGCGCGCCGAGACTCGCAAGGCCGATGAGCGCTGTCAGCCAATCGCCGATCGCGATCTTCCCCAGCAGGATCGAGGCGCCGAGGATCGTGCCGATGGCGGCGGCGTAGGCGCCCTTGACGAAGCCTTGCACGTTTGGGTTCGCGCGGTGACGTATCAGGATCGGCGCCACGATCAGCACCAGCAGGAAGGACGGCAGAAAGATTCCGACGGTGGAGACCAGGGAGCCCCAGAACCCCGCGATCAGATAGCCGACGAATGTCGCGGTGATCACCACGGGACCCGGGCTCAGCATGCCGATCGCGACGGCCACCAGGAATTGCCGGCCGTCGAGCCAGCCGCTCTCCTGCACGAGACCCTTCTCGAGGAACGGCACGATCACGAGGCCGCTGCCGAAAGTGAGGCTGCCCGCCTTCAGGAAGAACGCGAGGAGCTTCCAGAGGCTCACGCCGCCGGCCACGGGCAGCGCCGCGGGAAACGTCGGCGCAGCGCTGGCGGCGATCGCGATACCCGCGGGCGCCGCCCGGCGGAAGAGCGTGCCGTAATAGAGCACGCCCGCGACACCCGCGCCGATGAAGAGCAGCGCCACCTCCGCCTCGAGCGCGACGGTGATCGCGAAGGCTGTTGCTGCGATCGCCCATTGCGGCCGATCTTCCATGCCGAGCTTCGCGAGCCTCCAGCAGGAATGCAGGATGAGCGCGATCACGGCGGGGCTCACGCCGTAGAAGATCGCGGCCATCCAGGAGAGCCCGCCGAGCTCGACATAGAGCGCGCCGAGCGCCGCCACGATCAGGAAGTTCGGCAGGATGAAGGACCAGCCGCCGGCCCAGGCGCCCCAGAATCCGCCGCGCAGATACGAGATGTAGATCCCGACCTGGATCGCGAGCGGTCCCGGCAGCGACTGGCAGACCGCGATGGCGTCGCGCATCTCCGTCTTGCTGAGCCACTTCCGGCCATCGACGAGATCGCGCTCCATCTGGCCGACCAGCGCCACCGGTCCGCCGAAGCCCAGCGCGCCGAGCCTCAGGAAATAGAGCGTGAGATCGCGGATCGCATGCGGCGCGCGCGCCGCATGCTCCGGTGGCGCCAGTTGTGTGGTCATGCCGCCCTCCTTCGCAGATCCACCAGCGACGATCAGGCTTCGCGGCTGTAACGCTCATAGAGCTTCGCCGCATTCTCCCAGCGGATCATCCCCATGTATGTGTCGACGTAGGCCGCGGCCTTGGCGCCGTAGTCCATGTGATAGGCGTGCTCGTACATATCGAGCACCAGCACCGGCCGCCCGCCCGCGAGAGTGGTCGTGTGGTCCGCGGCCCATTGATTGACCAGCCGTTTGTCGCGCGGCGAATAGGCGAGGATCACCCAGCCGGAGCCGCCGCCCTCGGCCTTGCCGATCGTGGAGAACTCGGTGTGCCAGCGCTCAAGGCTGCCGAAGTCGCGGGCGAGCGCGTCGGCGAGCCCTCCGCTCGGCGCACCGCCGCCGCCGATCCCATCGAAATAGATCTCATGCAGGATCATCGAGTTGGTGGCGATCAGCTCCTCGCGCTTGAGGCCGTTGATCGTGAAGACCGGCGCCTTGCCGAAATCCAGCTCGGCCAGCTGCGCCGTGATCGCGTTGAGCCGCTTCACGGCGCCGCCGTAATTGTTCTCATAGTGGCTCACCAGCAGCTTCTCGGAGAGGCCCTTGATCCCCTTGGGATCGAAGGCGAGCGGCTTGATCTCGTACGTCATCGGCTTCGCTCCTGGATTGGATTGCGCGAGCGCGGGGCGCTCCGGCAGTGCAGTCGCCGCCGCGCCGGCGGCGAGCACACCGCCCCGAATGAAGTCCCGTCTTTCGAGTCCTTGGGTCATATCGGCTTTCCTTTGTGGGGCCCTGGGTCTGGCGCAAGGTGCGGCTGAAGGTGCGTGTCGGCATTACCGCCGGCGAGCGCGGCGGTTGCAATTCAGTCCGCCCTCGCCAGGGCTCGCGCGCCACCCGCGGCGTACCAAGCGGACAAGCCGCCGCGAAGGTACTTGGCGTCAAATCCGCGCTCGCAGAGCGCTGCGGCGACGCTGCATCCCATATGGAAGCCGTAGGCGCAGTAGACGAAGACGGGAGCGTCCGGCGACAGTTCCTTCGACCACTCCTCGACGCGGGCGGGATCGCGCCAGAACGCGCCCTTCATCATGTCGACGTTCCTGGAGAAATAGTGCCGGGGCCGGGCATCGAGCACCTGAACGCGCTCGCGCTGGGCGATTTCCGCCGCGAGCTCCTCGACCGACAGAGAGGGCAGATTGAGCCGAGTGATCGCAGCGGCATCGAAGTCCGCGGAGAGCTCCTTGATCGAGCGCGGCGCCGGAGCCTCCTCGGCTTCCGTGCTCGGCGCCGCCGTACCCGCAGCCTCCGCAAACCGTTCGCCGACCACCTTCCAGTCTACATTCCGCATGAAGGCGTCGATGTACGCGGTCGCATTGGCGCCGAAGTCCATGTGATAGGCATGCTCGTACATGTCGAGCGCCAGGATCGGCAGCGCGTCCACGAGCGCGTGCGTGTGGTCGGAGCCGATCTGGTTGTAGAGCCGCCGGTCGCGCCGCGAGTAGCTGAGCAGTACCCAACCGGAGCCGCCGCGCAGGGATCGCGCCGCCGCGATGAATTCGCCGCGCCACGCATCGACGCTGCCGAACTGCTCCGCGAGCGCCACCGTCATCGAGTTCGTGAGCTTGCCGTCACCACCTAGATTGCCGAAGTAGAGTTCGTGCAGCGCGACCGAGCTCATGGCGGCGTGCTCTTCGTGCTTGAGGGCGCGGACTCAGTATCCAGGTGCGGCCACAAGGTCGAGCCCGGAGATCTCGTCGCGGACCGCGTTCAAGGTCCGCACGGCGATGCCGTAATCGTTCTCGTAGTGACTCACCATCAGCCGCTCCGATAATCCATTGAGCATCCAGGGCCTGATGGGAATTGGCGCGATGGGTTGATGCACGGAGGCCTGCTTTTGCGGCATTTCAGAAAGCGAGCTGACGCACTCGATCCTGTCCATGTCAGGGTGCTCCTTCTTGCAAAGCGCGTTCCTCCGGCGGGCGGACGTGGCGGAACATCGCGAGCAGCAGCAGGTCGTAGACGGCCTTGATGGCGCCGCCGATCACCAGCGGCCAGCCGAAGCCCGAGAGCGTCAGCAGCCAGCCCGCGATGGAGGGGCTGATGGCGGAGGCGAGGCTGCGCGGCACGGAGGTGATGCTGGCGGCAGCCGTGCGCTCCGCGGGCGTCACCACGGCCATCACATAGGAGGTGCGCGTCGGCACATCCATCTGCGAGAGCGCGCTGCGGATCAGCAGGAGCACCACCGCGACCCAGAGATTGGGCGCGAACGGCATCAGCATCAGGCACAGGTTCGACGGCAGGTGCGTGAACACCATGGTGTTGATGAGGCCGAAGCTGCGCGAGATCCGCGCCGCCGCCGGGTAGGAGAAGGCCGCGAGCACCGAGGTCCAGAAGAAGATCGAGCCCGCCGCCGATACCGAGAGACCGAATCGGTCGAAGAACCAGAGCGCCAGCAGCGACTGCACGAAAAACCCGCCGCCGAAGGCGTCGATGCTGAAGAGTGCGGCGAGCGTCAGCACGATCCGCTTGGATTCGCCGAGCGGCTGTTGGGGTCGAGGCCGCAGCATCGCGGGGAGCGCGGGCATGCGGCGATAGAGCAGGAAGGTTGCCAGGCCCAGCATCATGTAGACCGCGAACATGCCCCGCATGGCTTCGGCGGCGCTCAGGGGCAGGACGGCGCGCAACAAGTCCGGCAGGCCCGCCGCGAGCGCCCCCAACGCCGCTACCAAGGAGCCGACCAGGCCGTACGCCGCGAACACGCCGGTGCGGTGCCGATCCTCGACGCTCTCGGCCATCAAGGCTTGCTCCAGCGGCAGGAACACGCTGACGTCGCCCGAGGACGGGTTGAGCGTGCCAACGAAGGCGATGGCGAGGAGCGGCCAGTAGTCGGTCTCGATGAGGAATCCGGCGCCGGTCAGGATCATCAGCAGCGCTGCCGCCACCAGCAGCTCCTGGCGGCCGAAGCGTTGCGCGGCCATGCCGACCCAAAGCGTGAGCGCGGCGGAGCCCAGGAGCGTCGCGGTGGCGAGAACGCCGATCTCGAGTGGGCCGAAGCCGAGCGCGATCAGATAGGCCGGCAGCAGCAGGCTCACGAAACCGTCGGCGAAGGCGCGCAGGCCCCGCCCGATCAGCAGCGTGCGCGCCGCCGGCGTTATGCCTTCTGGAAACAGCCTCCAGCTCATGCGGCTTTGGCCGTCTCAGCCCGGCACCAGGCGTAGAGCGCGTCATAGACCACCATGCCGTGGCGAAGCATCTCGTGATCGTCGGCAAACACGGCCGAGAGGCCCTGCGAGATCGCGAGCAGGCCTGGCGATTGCGCGGTGAGATCGGGCCGCCCGGTGTCGGCGCCGCGCACGATCTCCGCCAGGCGCAGGAGCGCCGGGTCGGTCAGCCGATGCCGCTCGAGGAAAGCGTCGAAGCTGCATTTCTCGTCGTGATGGCCGTAGTCGACGTTCGGCACATCGAAAGGCGTGGCCCCGGTCTCGCGCGCGGTCTTCATGACTTCGGCGGCCGGCACATAGAGGAATTCCGCATGGGGATCGATGAAGCGCGCGACCAGCCAGGGACAGGCGATGCGATCGATCTTCGGACGCTCACGCGTGACCCATTTCATGGCCCTCTCCCTCGATTGAGTTGATGGAAACTAGCTGAAGCCACGCTATGATACAAGTGTTGCAACGCATGTCAATAATGTGATATGAACATATCATGAGTCATCAACCCACCCTTGCCGACGTGATCCCGCGCAGCTGGCTGCTGTTGATCCACCAGCTGCCGCCGGAGCCGGCTTATCTCCGGGTCAAGGTCTGGCGCCAGCTCCAGTCCCTGGGCGCCGTCTCGCTCAAGAACTCGGTCTATGTGTTGCCGTCCCGCGACGAGACCCGCGAGGACTTCCAGTGGCTGCTGCGCACGATCGTGGCGGGTGGCGGCGAGGGCACTCTGGTGGAAGCGCGGATCGTCGACGGCTTCACCGACCATGAGCTGGAAGCGCTGTTCCAAGCCGCGCGCGATGCCGACTATCAGGCGATCGCGGAGGAAGCGCGCACGCTGGCGGCGGCGCTGGACAAACCCAAGAGGGGCAAGGATCCCGTGCCCGAGGCGCAGGCCGCCGTGCGCCGCTTGCGCAAACGGCTCGCCACGACCTTCGCGCTCGATTTCTTCAGCGCCTCCGGCCGCGAGACCGCCGATGGGCTGGTGAGCGCGCTGGAGGCGCGGCTCAGCGCCAAACTGCCCGTACCCGAATCGGCGAGCCCATCGCCGGCGGACGCGTTCAAGCGCCGCATCTGGGTCACGCGCCAGGGCGTCCACATCGATCGCATTGCTTGCGCCTGGCTGATCCGGCGGTTCATCGATGCCGAGGCCAAGTTCAAATTCGTCGTGGGCAAGACCTACGCGCCGGTGCCGGGAGAGTTGCGCTTTGACATGTTCGAGGCCGAGTTCACCCATGAGGGCGACCGCTGCAGCTTCGAGGTGATGCTGGAGCGCTTCGGCCTGCGCGACGCGGCCCTCGCCGCGATCGCCGAGCTGGTCCACGACATCGACCTCAAGGATGCGAAATACGAGCGGGAAGAGACCACGGGTCTCGCCCACCTCGTGCTCGGGCTCTGCATGAGCGAGCGCGACGACGAGACGCGCATCGCCCGCGGCGGCCAGTTCTTCGATTACTTCTACGACTATTTCCGCCGCAAGCGGAGCTAGTGCCCTGGCTGCTGGCAGATTGCCCACTTGCATAGCGATTCACTCTGTGGTACAGAGTGCTCTGCATGGCGTGAATAGAGGTGCGCCGATGACGATGGAAAGCAATCGAGCCGCAGAGAGCCTTGCAGATATCGCCCGCATTGAACGGCGCACGCGCGAGGCCATCGTCTACGGCGCGAGCAGCGCCATCCTGATCCTCTGGGGCGTGCTGACCGCACTCGGCAACCTGCTCACGCAATTCAATCCCAGGGAGGCGGGGCCGCAGTGGCTCGCGATCAATGTCGCCGGATTCATCGCGACCAATCTCATCATCTGGCTGCGCCGGGCCAAGGGCGAGTATCGGGCCTCGGACTTCCGCTTTCCCGCGGCCCTCCTGGCTCTCGCGGGCTTCGGCCTCGTTTGGTCCTACCTGCTCGCCCCGATGAGCGGAGCGCAGATCAGCGCCTTCTGGACGACACTCGCGATGCTCGGCTACGTGCTGGCAGGCATTTGGCTGGGTCGCTTCTTCATCACCTGCGGCATCGCCGTGACTGCGCTCACGTTGGTGGGCTACTTCTGGCTCGGACACTGGTTCCCACTGTGGATGGCCGCGATCGAGGGCGGCGCGCTAATCGGCGGCGGTCTGTGGCTGAGACGGATCGGGGTCCGCTGATGGGCGACAGCGAGACGGTGCTGGCCGGCGGCAACGAAATCATCCATCAATCGATGCGGCTCAAGATCATGAGCGCGCTCAACACGCTCGCGCCGGGCGCGGCGCTGGAATTCACCCGCCTGAAGGCGCTGATCCAGGCGACTGATGGCAACCTGGGCGCTCATCTCGAGACCCTGGAGAAAGCCGGCTACGTCAGCATCGACAAGCGCTTCGTCGACCGCCGGCCGCAGACGCGCGTCAAGGCGACCGCAGCTGGCCGGCGCGCCTTCGCTGAGCACGTCGCCTATCTCCGCTCTCTACTGGAGCTCACGCCGTCGCGAGCCGGCTAACTCTGTTTCGCCCGCGCCTTCAGCTCCGCGAGGCAGGCCTTGCGGTCGGCGCGAAAGTCGCCGGCTTCCCACCAGGCCGCGACGCTCGCGAGCAGCTCGCCGATGCGGGGACCGGGCTTGATGCGGAGCGCGGTCACGTCGCGCCCTCGCAGCGGAAATTCGAGCTCGCCGGTCTCCTCGGCCCGCGCCAGCAGCGTGCGCGCGCGTCTTCGGGACGAGGCGCCCTGCTCCGCCGCTCTCAGCAGGACGAGGTCGCGGTACCCGCGCGCGCCCAGGTGATAGAGCGCGCGGCGCTGCGCCCGGACATCGTCCGCGAGGTCGAGCGGCCAGTCCGGCGCCGCCAACGCCAGCAGGCGATCGCGCTGCTCGTTCGAGAGCCGGAGCCGCCGCGCCAGCGCGAGCGCGCCCTCGGCATCGACCGCCACCAGTGCCACGAGGCGCCGGATCGCGTCGGGCTCGGGCTCGACCGCGATCATGCCTGCCAGGCGATCGAACCGGGTCGCCTCCGGCAGAACCATCGGCAGCACCGCGTCCTCTCTCATCAGCGAGAGCGCCGGCAGCGGATCGCGTGCCGCCAGCAGCTTCAGCAGCTCCGCCGAGACGCGCTCGGCCGAGAGCGTCGGCAGCAGTGAGGCGAGCGCCCGGCAGGCGGCGCGCGCTGCCTTGTCCGCGGGCGGTTGGCCAAGCTGGGCGTGAAAGCGATAGAACCGCAGGAGGCGCAGCACGTCCTCGCGGATGCGCGTCGCGGGATCGCCGACGAAACGCACGCGGCGCGCCTCCACGTCCGCCAAGCCGCCGACATAATCGTGAAGAGTACCGTCGAGATCGAGGAAGAGCGCGTTCATGGTGAAATCGCGCCGCTCGGCGTCCACGCGCCAGTCGTCGATGAAGGCGACCACGGCACGCCGTCCCTGCGACTCGACGTCGCGGCGCAACGTGGTGATCTCGAAGTGGCGCGGCGGCGCTACCGCCGTGACGGTGCCATGCTCGATGCCGGTGGGCGCCACCTTGACGCGCGCCTTCTCGAGCAGAGCCGTCACCATCTCGGGTGACGCCGGCGTCGCAATGTCGATGTCGGAGACCGGACGGCCCATAAGCGCGTCGCGCACGGCGCCGCCCACGAAGCGGGCGGCGATGCCGCCCGCGGCGAGTGCCGCGAGGACGCGGCGGGTCGACGCCTCGGTCATCCAGGGCTGCGGCGCGATGCGCGCGCCGGTTTCGGAGCGGACGATGCGGACCAAGGTCAGGGCCGCGGCGCCGGCGCGGGCTCGATATGGCCCGGGACGATCTGCCCACCAATGGCGCGCGGCGGCACGTAATCGGCGGTATCGGCGCTCCGGCCGAATCCGAGAGCCGCCAGGGTCAGCGCGCCCGCGAGCAGCACGACCCCGGCAGCCGCCAGCCAGATCCAGGGCATGCCGCGGAACAGATCGCCCACGCCCGCGGCTTCCACGCGCCGCATCGCGAATACCCAGAGCAGGTAGAGCGCGGTCGGCAACAGCAGCGGCAAGATCACCGTGAGGAAGGCGCGGATCATCGCGCGCTCAGCACTTCTGCGAGATTGACGAGCATGCCCGCCGTGGCGCCCCAGATATAGCGCCCGGGATAGGGCAAGACGAAGAAGCTGCGGATCCGGCCCTGGAACTCGCGGCTGTGCCGCTCGTGATTGGCGGTATCGACGACGAAGGCGAGCGGCACCTCGAAGATGTCGGCGACCTCATCCGGATCGGGCCGCACCGGATAGGGGACGCGCACCAGCCCGACCACGGGCGTGATCTCGTAGCCGGTCCCCGTGATGTAGGTGTCGAGGCGCCCGATCACACAGACGTGATCGGCGGGCAGCCCGACCTCCTCGTCCGCCTCGCGCAAGGCCGCATGCACGGGATCCCGGTCGGTGGCTTCGATACGGCCGCCCGGGAACGCCACTTGCCCCGCATGCGCCAGGAGATGTGGGGTGCGTTGGGTCAGCAGCACCGTGAGCTCGACCTCTCGTTTCACCAGCGGGACCAGAACGGCCGCTGGCGTGAGTTGGACGGGCGGCGATTCGGTGCCGGGTTGCATGGAGAAGTCGCCGCGCACGGCGGGCGGCAGCCAGCCGTCCTTCCCGGTGCCGAAGCCACGGCGGCCGACCTCCGTCCCGGCGAATCGCTGGCGTACAAACTCCGGGGTGAGGACGGTCAGGTAAGCTCTCCCAGCGGGAAGAACTCGGTCTTGCTCCACACGCCGAATCGGACGGCGCCGCCGACCCGCTCTTCCCCGCCAAGGTCGACCAACTGATAGAATACCGGACGCGTGAGCCTCGCCTCCAGCCCGTTGCGGACCAATATGTATGGTCGG
Organism: Allostellaceae bacterium; assembly: GCA_035569735.1. Lineage (GTDB taxonomy): Bacteria > Pseudomonadota > Alphaproteobacteria > ATCC43930 > CGMCC-115725 > DASZHJ01. The sequence continues at coordinate 9,759 of DATMMM010000350.1, forward strand.
GGCGCGGCACTCGTGGGATCCGTGGCGACTCGGAGCGGATGCGCTCTATCAGCGGCCACAATTTCGTCCATATTGGTTCGGAAGCTCAAGACTTGTGTTTGTCCCGTGCCCGCGACATCAAGCTCCACTGCCACGAACGGCGCATCCTCGACGCTGACGCGAGCGCGCTCCACGGGCGTGGCCAGCCAATAAGTGCCGTCCGCCTCCCGCCGCAGCACCGAGGCGAAGAGCTTGGCCAGGCTGAAGCGTGTGATTGGAGTACCGCGATAGAACCAGCTACCATCCGCGGCGATGCGCATGCCGATCTCGCCGAGGTCCCGCGGCGGCGGTCGGCCGTCCCCTCGATCGCGTCGGGCGGCCTCGCTCGCCAGCCGCTGCAGCGGCTCCGGAACCGATTTCTCCGCCATCGCGCTCGCGCGCCCTTTCGTTGTCGCAGTTGAGGAGTAGAGCCCCGTGACAGTTCCCGAGCCGCTTTCCGCCCCCACAAAAGATTTGCTCGCCGAGATTGAGGCGCTGGGACAGCGTCTCCAGCTGGTGCGGGAGCGCATCGGCCGCGTGATCTTCGGCCAGCGCGAGGTGGTGGATCAAGCCCTGATCACATTGCTCGCCGGTGGCCACGCGCTGCTGATCGGCGTACCGGGCTTGGCGAAGACGAAGCTGGTGGAGACGCTCGGCATCGTGCTGGGTCTCGCCGACAAGCGGATCCAATGCACGCCGGACCTGATGCCGGCGGACATCCTGGGCGCCGAGGTGCTGGAGGAGAGCGACA